>CAVDFM010000066.1:427-10561 GCA_963608365.1 bacterium
TTCCTTGGCCTCTTCCAGAGCCTGCTCATACAGCTCGGTATTGATGTGATCCTCAATGTTGATGCTCTTGGCGTTTTCGCTGAGGAAGCCGGTCTTGTCCAGTATATCCCAAGCGCGGACAACGGAGTTCTTGAGGGGATCTACGCTAACGTTGTAATGCTCGTTGAGCATGTAAGCGGCAACGTATTCTTCGCTGGCTTCGATCTTCTGCGCCATCAGCTTTACGGCTTCTTCCTTGTTGGCTTCATAGTCGGCCTGGGCACGCATGAGAGCCTTGAGGATGCACTTGACGGTGATGGGGTTGTTCTTTACGAAGTCGCTGGAGGCAACCATGCGGCAGCAGGAATAGTTGGGCATGATGTCGCTCTGGTAGCAGACTATCTCTATGCCTTCAGTGGTGGAGGCGGAGAGAGCTTGGCCGGTGCCCTGAAGTGCGAAGTCAACCTCGCCCTTAAGAACGGCGGCAGCGGCATCATTGTAGTTGGTGTAGGATACCCATTCGAGGGCTTCCAGCGGCTTGTCGTAACCGAGCTCCATAACAGCGCCGGTGAAAGCAAAGTAGCTGGGGTTGCAGGCAAACTTCTTGCCGATGAGGGATTCTACGCCCTTCCATTCGGTGCCGGTCTTGGCGATAACAGGCATGCAGCCGGTAACCATATGGCCGCCGAAGATGGTCAGGTCAACGCCGGAAGCGATCTGGAGGGGGTTGCTGGTGCCGGAGTTGGAGACAACGTCTACCTTGCCGGAAGCAAGCAGCTGCATGGCATCGGCATTGGCGGTAGCGGGAACTACTTCAATGCTCAGGCCTTCGTCAGCAAAGTAACCCTTTTCCTCGGCGATGAATACGAGGATGTTGCCGCTGGTGCCGTAGTTCCAGCGAACGGTGCTTACTTCAGGAACTTCCTTTTCGGGTTCAGCGGGGGCCGCGGTATCGGCGGGAGTTTCGGTGCCGGCGTTGGATTCAACGGGGGCGGTGGTGGGTTCCGCAGGGGCGGTGGTGGGTTCCGCGGGAGCATCGTTATTGGATGCGGCGGGAGTTGTACAGGCGGCCATGGATACTACCATGAGGGCAGCCATGAGTACAGCAAAAAGCTTCTTCATTTTTTGTTCTCCTTAGAGATTATTTTTTTATGCTCAGCCGGGTCCTTCCCGGCGATGCAGCTGGGTTAGCTTATCCTGGTCGCAACATCCTGATTGATATAGCGTATCAGGGTATTGCGCAGGTTAAGGTAGGCGACATCCTCAAACTGGGTTTCGCGCGTGGGGCGGTTATCGGCAGGGATATCGCAGGTGAATATAACGTTGCTTGGGGATTGACCAAGCACGAATATTTTAGTGGAGAGCAGTATTGCTTCATCCACGTCGTGCGTAACGAAAAACACGGTCTTTTTAGGCTCCTGCTTGTGCCAAAGTTCGATAACCATGTCCTGAAGCCTTGCTCTCGTTACCGCGTCCAGCGCGCCGAAAGGCTCGTCCATAAGCAGTATCGGTGGGTCTATCGCAAAGGCACGGGCTATTGCACAGCGCTGCTTCATGCCGCCGGAAAGCTCCTTGGGCAGCTTACTATAAACGCTCTGGTCAAGACCGACGGCGCTTATCATGTCCAGCGCAATGCGCTTCAGTTCCTTTTTATCGCGCTTGGGGAAACGCTGTGTCAGCGCAAGCATTATGTTTTCACCCGCGGTCATCCACGGGAAAAGGCCGTAGTCCTGGAAAACAACGCCGCGGTTAAGGCTGGGCCCCGCGAACGGAGCGCCGTCTATCAATATTTCGCCGCTGCTCTGCTTTTCAAGGCCGGCAAGCAAGCGCAAAAGGGTGCTCTTTCCGCAGCCGGACTGGCCCAATATGGAAACGAATTCGCCTTCGCCAACGTCCATATTGATATCCTTGAGCACCAGCTTATCCGTGCCCGGATATGAAAAGGAAAGGTTTTTAATAGTAGTTTCGTGCATTGGCTTATCCCCTTTTGCTCCGCTTTGCGCGCGCTCACAGCACACGCATACGGTAGCTTATCATTAGAAAATCAACTTGTAAAATTCGACTTATGAATTTTAACGGGGTTAAATCGGTTTTGTGAATGCAAGAAAAATATAGTTGACAACGCGGGGAAAAGGCTATATAATAGCCAAGGTCAAAGCAGAAGCCCCGCTTCTCACCCGCCGGCAAGTGCGTCAGGCGCGGTAAGTAAACAATGAGTATTGCGATTTATCGTGAGTATATCATAGGTGGGTGCTTTGCATCCACTATTTTTTTACGGAGGTGTACCAACATAGCCAGTCAAGAGCTCTTGATAAACGAGGAAATTCGGGACGCAGAAGTCCGCCTCATCGACGAAAACGGCAACCAGCAGGGCATCGTGACCATAGATGTCGCGCTGAGGATGGCCGAGGCTGCCGACCTTGACCTTGTCAAGATCGCACCCACAGCGGTTCCGCCGGTGTGCAAAATTATGGACTACGGCAAATACCGCTTCGAACAGACCAAAAGGGAAAAAGAAAACCGCAAGAACCAGAAGGTCATCGAGCTGAAGGAGATCCGCCTTTCGGCGACAATCGATCAGCACGATATGGAAGTGAAGGCGAAGGCCTGCCAGAAGTTCCTCGGCAACGGAGACAAGGTAAAGGTTACCATTCGCTTCAAGGGCCGCCAGATAAAGCATGGCGACATCGGAATGGACGTGATGGACGCTTTCTATGAAATGGTGAAGGACGCGGCATCTGTTGACAAGCCCGCCAAACAGGAAGGGCGCAACATGATTATGATACTGGTGCCAAAGGCAAACTAAACAATTTATCCAAGGAGGAAATACCCCATGCCAAAGATCAAAACCCACAGGGGTGCAGCTAAAAGGTTCAACCTTACCAAGGGCGGCAAGGTCAAGCGGGCTAAGGCTTACAAGAGCCATATCCTGACCAAGAAGAGCACCAAGAGACTTCGCGGACTGCGCCAGACCGGTTACATCGCCGAGTGCGAGGCCAAGAAGGTGCGCGAACTCATCCCGTATAAGTAAGGAGGAACAAACAACATGGCAAGGATCAAAAGGGCTGTAAACGCCGTTAAGAAACGCCGCAAGGTGTTCAAACTTTCCAAGGGCTACTTCGGAGCCAAGTCCAAGCAGTATCGCGCCGCTTCTCAGCAGGTCATGCGCTCCATGGCGTATGCCTACGTTGGACGCAAGAACAAGAAGCGCGAATACCGCAAGCTGTGGATCGCCCGTATCAACGCGGCTGCGCGTATGTGCGGCACCAACTACAGCCGTCTTATCAACGGCCTTAAGCTGGCCGGTGTGGACGTGAACCGCAAAGTTCTGGCCGAGCTCGCCGTAAGCGATATGGCTGCCTTCAAGCAGCTGGTAGACGTTGCTAACAACGCCAAGGCTTAAGCTTAAAACAGCAAAATATAAGCACTCTTGATCGTTCAAGGGTGCTTTTTTGTTAGGGCTGGGTCAAAGCTTTACGTTTGGGTTTGTGTATTGGCCATGCCGCTTAGTCCTTTTGCCGTACTGAATGGCAAATTTAGGGCAGCGGTGCAGACAGCCGAGACACATAACGCACTTATCCTTCACCCATACCGGCCGCTTGTTTACCATATTAATGGCGCCTATGGGGCATTTGCTCGCGCATAGACCGCAGCCTATGCAGCTTTCTTCAACGTGAAAATGGCGTGTTTTTCTTACGGTAGTGTTGTAAATGAACTGCGCTGTGGGCATGGCTATAAAGGCGGGCAAGCGCGGGGACATATGGGCGTTTGTGTATCCGTCCATTATTTTGCATATAATGCTATCTATTTCACTTTCGGTCGTGCGGGAGAATGCGGCCACTTTTGCGGGCGTAGACAGATCGAATATCGGCGTACAAGTGTCAGGCATACGAACAGAATAAAATGCATTTATAGATGCATTGCGGATAGCCTTGCGGGCCATGTAGTCCGATGCGCCTGTAGTTGTGCCGTAAGTGGAAACGAAAAACAGATATTTTGCATTAAATGACGCGCGTTTTAGAAATTCGTCAATAATGCTCGGCAAGCCCCAGTCATATGTGGGAGAGATGATGCCTATTATATCGCTGTCAAAGGAATATATGCCGCGGCGTATGCAATCCACGATGGATACGGCTTTCTGCCCAAGTGCTTCGGAAAGCCTTAGCGCTACATACTTGCAGTTGCCTGTTGCGGAAAAGTAAAGTATCATTTGTTCGCCTTCCAAAATAAAACGAGGGCGGAAATCCGCCCCCGATATCAGTTGATAATCAGCACTCGGGTTCTATAAGGCCGTAGTTGCCGTCCTTGCGCTTGTAAATAACGTTTATCTGATTCGTGTCGCCATTGGTGAACATATAGAACGAATGGCCCAGCATTTCAAGCTGAAGCATGGCTTCGTCCACGGTCATGGGCTTAATATCGAACCGCTTGACCTTTACGACCTTGGCCGCCTCTTCATCAAGATCGTCCTGAGTGAACGCATCCGCATATACCGGCTCCGGTGCACGGAACGCGCCCGCCCTAAGGCTCTTTTCAAGTTTGGTGCGGTGGCGCACTATCTGCTTTTCAAGCTTGCTGAGTACATTATCTACCGAGGCGTACATATCGCCGGAGGTTTCCTCCCCGCGGATTATGCCGCCCGCATAGGGTATCGTGACTTCTACAATGTGGCGGTTGCGCTCCACGCTGAGCGTAACATGCGCCTGGGTATCCTCAGGAAAGTACTTGTCCAGCTTGCTTACCTTTTTGTTGATAAGCTCCTCCAGGTAATCAGATACTTCGATGTTCTTTCCGCTGATCGTTATAATCATCCTTCTTACCCCTTTCTTGCGGCCCTTTGGTTCGCGGCCGCTTATATTATTTCTTTCGTTAAGTGTAGCACAATTTCCTGCATGGCAGTGTAAATTATAGGTGCTTTTTTTGTGAACACTTAGCGGCAGAGCGGAGCACATCGACGTAACAAGTTAGACATACCTAATGAAATAATTGCATATAACACTGTCAATGGAGTTTTGTGCGGCGGCGTGGTATTATATTGATATAAAATCAGGAGGTGACTGTATTTATGTATCCTGTAACTGTTGACGCTTTTTCTTCGGTGCCGTTCGGCGGGAATCCGGCGGGGGTGGCCGTGTTTGAAGATAAATTGCCGGAGAAGGCTGAAATGCGCCGTATTGCGGCAAAAATGGGATATAGCGAAACGGCTTTTATACTGCCGCTCGGCGGGAACAGGTTCCGTATACGCTATTTTACGCCGGTTGAGGAGGTGCCGCTGTGCGGACATGCAACGGTAGGATCTTTTGCATACATGCTGAAAGCAGGCCTTGTGCGGGAGGGCGAAAGCTGCGTTGCCCAAACCGGCGCGGGTGACATAAACGTGGACATTGCGGACGGGCTTGTTTGGCTGGATATGGCAGAGCCCAAGCCGCTTGTATTCTTAAACGATGCGGACAGCGCGGCGCTTGCGGCGGCATACGGCATAAGCACGGCGGACATGGGGGAACTTAGTCCGGCCATGTCCAACAGCGGCCTTGCGGACATAATGCTGCCGCTTAAAAGCGCGGATGTGCTTGCAAATTTGAAGCCGGATATGGACGCGATAGCTAAGCTTTCCAAAAAGCTGGACGTTACGGGCGTGCATGCGTTTACAATAGAGAAGGACGCGCTGCATTGCCGCAACTTTGCCCCGCTTTACGGAATAGATGAGGAAGCGGCCACGGGCACGTCCACCGGCGCGCTTACATATTATCTTTATAAGCACGGCATCATAAAGCCGAACGAAACAAATCTGTTCATTCAGGGTGAGGCCATGGGCAAGCCCTCGCGCATATATTCGCGCCTTGGCATAAACGGTGAGAGCGTGCGCATCCGCGTGGGCGGCAGCGGCTGCGTAAGGGAATAACAGGCAGCGAACGGCACTACACAACGCGCCGCGTTTCTGGTATAATAATACTAGGCACATAGAAGGAGTTTAACATGATAAAACACGTTGTTTGCCACCGCTACCGCGACAAGGCGGAGGCTTATAAGATCGCCCCTATGCTCAACGCGCTTATGGGCAAGGTACCGTCGCTGAGAAGTATGGAAACGGGCATAGACTTCATGGATTCCGCACGGGCGTACCACATGGTGCTCATAGCCACGTTTGACGACAGGGCGGGGCTTGACGAATACGCAACGCATCCGGAACACGTGAAAGTGAAGGAATATATACACAGCGTGCTTGAATCCTCCATTTCGGTGGATTTTGAGTGCTGATATGGGCGTTTTTAAGGCCGTTACCCCTTTCGAACCGCGCGGAGATCAGCCGGAGGCCATAGAGCGGCTTAGCCAAGGCGTGCTCAACGGCGACAGGCTGCAGGTGCTGAAGGGCGTTACGGGCAGCGGCAAAACATTTACAATGGCGAAGGTGATAGAGCGGGTGCAGAAGCCCACTCTTGTTATCGCACACAATAAAACGCTTGCGGCGCAGCTTTGCGGGGAGTTTAAGGAATTCTTTCCGGACAGCGCCGTGGAATACTTCGTTTCGTATTACGATTATTATCAGCCGGAGGCATACATAGCTTCTTCCGATACATATATCGAAAAAGTTGCTACGGTGAACGACGAAATAGATAAGCTTAGGCTCAGCGCGACAAGCGCCCTGAACGAACGCAGGGATGTTATAATAGTCGCCTCGGTATCGTGCATATATGCCCTAGGCGATCCGGAAGAATATCTCAAGCTTTCCGTATCAGTGCGCGAAGGCATGCGCATGGAGCGGGATGAGCTGCTCAAGCGCCTTGTTGACATACAGTACCAGCGCAGCGAGTTTGATTTTAACCGCGGCAACTTTCGCGTAAAAGGGGACACGGTGGATGTTATGCCCGCGAACTGGAGCGAGAAGGCGCTGCGCATAAGCTTTTTCGGCGACGAGATAGAGCGCATAAGCGAAATAAACGCCCTTACCGGCCAAACGATAACGGATAGGAGCCACGCAGCCATTTTCCCCGCCACGCACTACGTTACCGGAAGGGACAAGCTGGAGGCCAGCATAGGCGACATTGAGGCGGACATGCAGAAGCGCGTGGCCGAGTTCAATGCGGAGAATAAGCTGCTGGAGGCGCAAAGGATAGCGCAGCGCACGGAATACGACATTGAAATGATGCGCGAAATAAGCTATTGCCAGGGCATAGAGAACTATTCCCGCTATTTTGACGGCAGAAAGCCGGGGCAGCCGCCGTTCACGCTGCTGGATTATTTTCCGGACGATTTCCTTATGTTCATAGACGAAAGCCACGTTACCCTGCCGCAGATACGCGGCATGTACGCGGGCGATTATTCGCGCAAAAAGGAGCTTGTGGAATACGGGTTCCGCCTGCCTGCGGCGTTTGACAACAGGCCATTGAGATACGAGGAATTTGAAAAGCGAATAAACCAGCTTATTTGCGTATCCGCAACGCCGGGCGAATACGAAACGGACAACGCTTCGCAAATAGTTGAGCAGATAATACGCCCCACGGGCCTGCTGGATCCCGAAATAACGGTAAGGCCGGTAGAGGGGCAGATAGACGACCTTTTGAGCGAAGTTAAGCTGATGGCGCAGAAGGGATACCGCACGCTTGCGACTACGCTTACAAAGCGCATGGCGGAAACGTTGACGGAATATCTCGATTCGATGGGCGTGCGCGTAAGATATATGCACAGCGACATTGAAACTATAGAGCGCATGGAGATAATACGCGACTTGAGACTGGGCGAGTTTGACGTGCTGGTGGGCATAAACCTGCTGCGCGAAGGGCTTGACCTGCCGGAAGTTGGGTTGGTGGCCATACTTGACGCGGACAAGGAAGGCTTTTTGCGCAGCGCAACGAGCCTTATACAAACGATAGGCCGCGCGGCGCGAAACGTTGACGGGCGCGTAATAATGTATGCGGACGAGATAACGCCCAGCATGCGCGAAGCCATTGACGAAACGAATTACCGCCGCGAAAAGCAGCGCGCCTTCAATGAAGCGCACGGCATAACCCCGCAAAGCGTTAAGAAGGAAATACGCAACGTGCTTGAAATATCGCATAAAAACAGGCAGGAGCGCGGCGGCATATCCAAAGAGGAGCTTGAGCAGCGCACGGCCATTTTGCAGCAGCAGATGCGCCAGGCCGCGGCGGAGCTGGACTTTGAAACGGCAGCAAAGCTGAGGGACGAGCTTTTCAGCCTGACCGGCGAAAACGCGGGCGTGGCAAAGCCCGCGCCGGGCACGATAGGCAGCGCGCGGCGCAGCAAGGGCCGCGGAAGAAAATCGCCAAAGCGCAAGTGATATGCGCTTCGGCTTAGCGGATAGATACGGAATTAAGGATATATGAGAGACGAAATAGTAATACGCGGGGCACGGGAACACAACCTGAAAAACGTGAACCTGGCCATACCGCGGGATAAATTGATAGTTTTTACGGGGCTTTCCGGCAGCGGCAAATCAAGCCTTGCTTTCGATACGATATATGCGGAAGGGCAGCGGCGCTACGTTGAATCGCTTTCATCATACGCAAGGCAGTTCCTGGGCCAGATGGAAAAGCCCGATGTGGACACGATAGAGGGACTTTCCCCCGCAATATCGATAGACCAGAAGAGCACGAACAACAACCCGCGCTCAACCGTTGGCACGGTAACGGAGATACACGATTATTTAAGGCTGCTTTATGCCCGCATAGGCATACCGCATTGCCCAAAATGCGGCCGCGTTATACGGCGGCAGACCGTGGACGAGGTTGTGGAGCAGGTGATGGCCTTCGGCGAAGGGGCGCGGGTGCAGATAATCGCCCCGGCTGTCCGCGGCAGGAAGGGCGAGCATGTAAAGCTGCTTGAGCAGATACAGAAGGACGGCTACGTTCGCGTAAAGGTGGATGGCGAGATATACGACATTGCGGACGTGCCGAAGCTTGACAAAAAGCTGAAGCACACAATAGACGTTATAGTTGACCGCATAGTGGTGCGCGCGGGCGCGGAAAGCAGGCTTGCCGGCTCGCTTGAAACGGCGTTTGCGTTCGGCGCCGGCCTTGCTAAGGTTGAACACAACGGCGAGGAGCAGCTTTTCAGCGAAAACTATGCCTGCCCCGATTGCGGGGTCAGCATAGAGGAGCTTACGCCGCGCATGTTCAGCTTCAATAACCCGTACGGCGCCTGCCCAACATGCTCCGGCCTTGGGTCGCTGATGAAGATAGACCCGGCGCTGATAGTGCCTAATGAGGAACTTTCGCTGAGGCAGGGCGCGATAAACGTGACCGGTTGGCAGAGCAGCAACACCGCAAGCATATCGGGCATGTATCTTGCGGCGCTGGGCGAAAAATACGGCTTTGATATGGATACGCCGTTCAATAAACTCAGCGAGCAGGCGCGCCATGCCATACTTTACGGCACGGGCAATGAACGCATACATATAGAATACCACCGCGAATTTGGCGAAGGCAGCTACGATTCCCCGTTTGAGGGAGTTATTCCCAACCTTGAGCGCAGATATAAGGAAACGCAGTCCGACTATATGAAGCACGAGATAGAGGAGTACATGGCCAATATACCGTGCCCGGACTGCAAAGGCAAGCGGCTCAAGAGCGAAAGCCTTGCGGTGACGGTGGGCGGGATGAACATAGCCCAGCTTAGCGACATGACCGTGCGCCACGCGAGGGAGAAGCTTTCCGCGCTTACGCTTAACAAAACGGAGGAAATGATAGCCGGCAGGATACTGAAGGAAATAGATTCCCGCCTTGGCTTCCTTATAAGCGTTGGGCTTGATTACCTTACGCTTTCACGCGCGGCGGGCACGCTTTCCGGAGGGGAGGCGCAGCGCATACGCCTTGCGACGCAGATAGGCTCAAGCCTGGTAGGCGTATTGTATATACTGGACGAGCCGAGCATAGGGCTGCATCAGCGGGACAATGCAAAGCTGATAGATACGCTAAAAGGTATGCGGGACATAGGCAACACGCTTATAGTTGTTGAGCACGACGAGGAAACCATGCTCAACGCCGACTATATAGTTGACATAGGCCCAGGCCCGGGCGAACACGGCGGCGAAGTTGTTTTTGCCGGCACGCCGGAGGAGATAATGACGGATGAAAAATCCATAACCGGCAAGTATCTTTCCGGCAGGGAATATATTGCCGTGCCTGCAAAGCGGCGGGA
>CAVDFM010000067.1:0-4723 GCA_963608365.1 bacterium
CGCTTGATGCGGATACGCTTGCTGCGCTTTTGCGCAAGGCCGTGGCGGATGCCGAGCAGAGCGAACATGAGCCGGACGGCGATACGGACGAAGGATTCGCCGAATTAAAGTTGAGAACCCTTGCGCGAAAAGGGGACAGGGGGCTTTGCGATACGGACGGCGTAAAGCGCGCGGCGTGGCTGCTGCTTGGCGTTACGGCATATCCGCAGGATGCAAAGCGCACCGCGGCCCGCATGAAGGAAGCTGCGCTTGCTGTTCGTGAGATGCTAAAGGATATTCCGACAAAGGAGCGGGAGAGCGTACGCTGCGAATGCGGGCTTATAGGCATTGCGGGCGGCGCGCTGATGAGCGCGGGCAGGAAAATAATAGGTTTATAATAAAAGAGATATAAGAAACAAGGAGGATGGGAGAAATGACTATTAAATGGCTGGGACACAGCTGCTTTTTGATGACTACGGACAAGGGGACGCGCATACTTTGCGACCCGTGCGACGCGGCTACGGGCTACGAAATTGCGCCGCAGGAATGCGACATACTTACGATAAGCCACGATCATCACGACCATAATTATGCTTCGCTTGCGCTGGGCAACCCCGTAAGGATAGACAAAAGCGGGGAATACAGAGTGGGCGACGTGCGCATAAGCGGCATAAGCACATATCACGACCACGACGGCGGCAAAAAGCGCGGCAATAACATAGTTTTCATATTTGAATTTGACGGCATGCGCATAGCCCACATGGGCGATATAGGCGAGGTGCCGGACGACGCGACCATGGCGCGCATGGGCAAAATAGACGTTATGCTCATACCCGTGGGCGGAGTATACACAATAGACGGCGGGGAGGCTGAAACAATAGTTGAAGCCGTAAAGCCGAAGGTGGTAATACCCATGCACTATAAAACCCCTGCGCTGAAATTTGAGCTGAACGAGCTTGGGGACTGCATAAAGCTGATAAAGAACAGACCCGTGCATTACATGCGCAGCAGCACCGCGCACCTGAGCGCGGACACGCTGGGGAGCGACAGGGTGATAGTGCTGGACTACTCAAAGGAATAAATATGGAAGGAAGAGCATTCGCCGCGCACGATTCGCGGCAGCTGCGGTATAGATATCCCTTCGGCGCGGTAACGGAGGGCGAAAGGATAACGCTGAATATAGACTGCGGCGAAGGCGTGCGCAATGCGCGGCTCAGGATATGGATGGAAGGGCGCGAGCGCATAGAGCACGGCGTGCGCACGGACGCGGGCTTCAGCTTCACTTTTTACGCGGGCACGAGCGGGCTTGAATGGTATTACTTCCTGCTGGATACGGACGAGGGCGGCTACATACTGGGAAGCGATTCCCCGCTTGGCTGCGGCGGAAGCCGAATATTCACGCACGACCCGAACTCCTGGCAGATAACCGTATACGAGCGGGAATTTGAAACGCCAAAGGCCGCGGAGGGAGCGACGGCGTACCAGATCTTCCCCGACAGGTTCAACAGAATAGGCCGCGGCGGCCTTGCGCGCACCGAACGGCGGGAAGAGCTCGGCTGGACGACCGTGAAGCACGAGGACTGGAACGAGGAAGTGCTTTGGACGCCGCTGCCCTGGCAGAAGGATTACGACCCGTGCGACTTTTACGGCGGGGACTTTGAAGGGATAGAGGCAAAGCTTGACTACCTGCAAAGCATCGGCGTTACGCTGATATATATGAATCCCGTGTTCGAGGCGCAGTCCAACCACCGCTACAACACCGGCGATTATCACCGCACGGACGATATGCTGGGCGGGGAGGAAGGGCTGAAAAAGCTGATCCGCGCGGCAAAGGCACGGGGGATAAGCATTATGCTGGACGGCGTATTTTCCCACACGGGGGACGAAAGCGTGTATTTCAACCGCAAGGGGAACTATCCGGGGCTGGGCGCGTATCAGGGCGAAGGCTCGGCATATTACGATTGGTATGAGTTCAGCCGTTTCCCCGATAAATACGGCTGCTGGTGGGGCTTTAAGTCCCTGCCGGAGGTCAGGGAGATAAACCGCGGCTACATGGCGTTTGTCGCCGGGGTGATAGACCATTATGCCAAGCTTGGCATAGAAAGCTGGCGGCTGGACGTGGCGGACGAGCTGCCGGATGAATTCATTGCCTTCCTGAGAAGGGAGCTGAAGGCGCGGGCCAAGGACGGCATACTGATAGGCGAGGTTTGGGAGGATGCAAGCACCAAGCAGGGCGGCTGCGGGCGGCGCAGATATACCGACGGGCGGGAGCTTGACGGCGTTATGAACTACGTTTTTGCGGACGCGGTAATTGCCTTCCTTACGGGGAAGCAGGATGCAGAGGCGCTTTGCCTTGCGCTTACGGCGCTTAGGCAGAATTACCCCAAGCCCTTTTATGATTCCTGCCTGACCATGCTTTCAAGCCACGATACGGTAAGGCTCCTTACGGTGCTTGCCGGCGCGCCGGACAGGCACAGCGTTTCGCGGGAGGTGCAGGCGCACTTCGTGCCGGAGGAAAGCCGGCTTAATACGGCGAAAAAGCTTATGACGCTTGCGCAGCTTATTCAGCTTACGCACCCGGGCATACCGTGCATATATTACGGGGACGAGGCCGGCATGCAGGGCATGGCGGATCCGTTCAGCAGGCGGACTTATCCGTGGGGCAATGAGGACGCGGAAATACAGGGCCGCTTTACGGCGATAGCTTCCGCGCGGAAGGACAGCCGCGCAATACGCTGCGGCAAGTGCGTATTCGCCGCAAAGGATAAGGACGTGTTCATTATAGCCCGTTACGACGGCGAGGAGACAGCCCTGAGCATAGTAAACAGGAGCGGTGAAGCAAAGCGCATTGCCGTAAGCGCAAATGATTTTACCCAAGGGCCGGACGCGGACGGCGTGAAAATGCCAAGCAGCATGACCGACGCGCTTACAAACCGGCGGTATGAGCGCGAAAACGGCACGATAAATATTGAATTGGGGCCATATTGCGGGGCGTTATTGAAATAATCCCAGTAATATGGTAGAATATAACCACGAAAAGAAACGCACCGTAAGGGGCGAAGAATATTACAACGGAGGACTAACAAAAATGATCGAAAAGACCATGACCATCGAAGAGATACTGCGCAAGGACGCGGGACTGGCGGACATACTGCTTGCAAGCGGCATGCATTGTCTGGGCTGCGTAATGGCGAGCGGCGAAAATTTGGAGCAGGCCTGCGCGGTGCACGGCATAGACGCGGACAAACTGACCAAGCAGCTCAATGACTACCTTGCCAACAAATAATTCCCGCGCGGGACTGTTAAAGCTTGTGAGGGGGGCTGCGGTTGCAGCCCTTTATGCATTGTTCACGCTTGCCATTGCGCCCATAAGCAGCGGGCTTATGCAGCTGCGGCTCTCCGAAGGGCTGTGCGTGCTGCCGTATTTCGCGCCGGAGATGGCCGTTGGCCTTTTTGTCGGCTGCGTGGCGGCGAATATGCTCACGGGAGCAATGTGGTTCGATGTTGTGTTCGGCAGCCTTGCAACGCTTATCGCCGCGCTTATAACGGCATACATGGGCAAAAAGGGCATGAGCAAATGGCTTGCGCCGCTGCCGGCGGTGGTGATGAACGCGCTTGTTGTGGGCGCGGTGCTGTGCTATGGCTATCAGGTCGGGGTAAGCTATCCCGTCTGCGCGCTGTATGTGGGCGCGGGGGAGGCCATAAGCTGCTACGCGGTGGGCATGCCGCTTTTGGCTGCATTGGATCCGATAAAAAAACGCCTGTTCGGCTGAGAAAAAGAAGGATTGGATTGCACTCTTTCTGCCCAAAATTAAGATAAAATTGCCTAAATTTTGCACTTGCGCCGCACTTTTGGGCGGGTTATAATGTTTACGATGAAAGAATTGTCAAGGGGCGGCCCCCAAGGCAGTTCTTTTTTTATGCAAGCGTCTGGAAACAGGCGCTTTTTTGTACCCAAAAACGTTTATACCCGAAACGGGAGAAAGGAGAAAGCATGAACGAAAAAACAAAACAGCCTGCCGGACGGGAGGCGGTGAACGCGGCGCTCAGGCAGCTCATGAGCGAAGGCGTTGATGTGAACACGGGCGAGGGAGCGGAAGGAGAGGAGGAAATATCCCTTGCCGAAAAGGTGCGCGAAGCATACGAGGGCAGCATAGAGTACAGGCTCGGCTGCCAGATAATGGACGGGCTTACGCAGGGCTACGCGCTGACAAGCGACGATGCGGAAGCCATGCTTACCGGCGAATACGCGCCAAAGAGCAGCGAAATTGTGGGCGCAAGGGCGGCGGAGACGCTAAAGCGCATGGAAAAGGAGGGCCGGCTTGCAAGGGGCATAGAAAGCTACCTTGGGGACGGCGAATTTCTGCAAATGCTGCGCCAAATGCCCGCGGAGCTTGCAATAAGGATAAAGGAAGCGGAATGGGCGGCGGAGGGCGCGAAGAACGCCCGCAGCGACGGCGAGCGCGACGCGATAGAAAAGCTGAAGGCCCGCCGGGCGCTGCCCACGCCAATGAGAACCATTATACCCGTGAGCGCGGAGCCGGACTTTTCAACCATGAGCAGCGAGGAATTTGCCCGCTTCAAGCGCCGCAGGTTCGGACAGTGAACAAAACAGACAATAATGACGAAAAAGAAAGGAATAACAAATTATGAACACCACCAATTCAACCCTTAACACCACCGCCCTTAACAAGGATTATTACGACAGGCAGCTGCTTGAGGGCGCAAAGACCCGCTTTGTATT
>CAVDFM010000067.1:4733-10536 GCA_963608365.1 bacterium
CAGTGCCGCTGAACAACGGCAAGCACGTTGAATTCCGCAGATGGAATCTTTTTGACGTGGACGACAATATGTGCGCCCTTGAGGAGGGCAAAACGCCTGAAGGCCAGTCCCTTTCCCAAAGCAGCGTGGAGGCCACCCTTGCGCAGTACGGCGCATATGTTGAGGTGAGCGACATGCTGGAGGATACCGCATACGATAAGGTGTTGAGCGACAGCGCGGAGCTGCTTGGCGAGCAGATAGGCACCGTTATGGAATGGGTAACGAGGGACGCCGTGTGCGGCGGCACAAACGTGCAGTACGTTGGCGGGAAAACCGCAAGGAACCAGATCGATTCCACCGATACCCTTACCGTGAACGAAATACGCAGGGCCGTGCGCACGCTTAAAAAGGCCAAGGCGCGCCCCTTTGCGGACGACGGGCGCAGGCCGCACTATATCTGCATATGCTCTCCGGACGCGGTGTACGATCTTCAGAACGACAGCCTGTGGCAGGACGTTTCCAAGTACAGCGGCGCGGAAAACATATATTCCGGCGAAATAGGCAGGCTGTTCGGCGTTGTTTTCGTTGAATCGACGGAGGCAAAGGTCATACGCCAGGCCATGCTGACTAAGCTTGTTTCCCACGAAGCGGGAAGCGACACGTTTACCGTTGCCGAAATGACGGACAGGGCGGCGGAAACGCTTATGCGTATAAAGAAGGTGACAGTCGGCAGCGCAACGTATAACGTGAAAAGCGTTGATAAGGCCGCAAAGAGCATAACCCTTTCGGTAACCCTTTCAACCGCGCTCACCAAGGATTCAATAGTATATACCACTGAGGCCGGCAAGCTGGACGCGAACAAGAAGGCAGCGGACGTACACATGAGCGTTATTTTCGGCAAAGATGCATACGGGGTCATAGACCTTGAAAACGGCGCGCTTGAAAGCATAGTTAAGCCGCGCGGCAGCGCAGGCGCGGACGATCCGCTCGATCAGCGCGCAACGGTCGGCGCTAAGGTGACGGGCTTTGCAGCGGTTATACTCAACGAGCTTTGGATAGTGCGCATAGAGCACGGCGCAAGCGCCTAAGGAAGAAGGAAAGGAGAAAGCAGTATGAACGCGGCGGAGGATATGCGCATTGACGCGCAGGAGCAGACAGAGATAATGCTGCCGCTTTTCCCGGGGATAGAGGACTATCCCTGGGAAGGCGGGGTGAACGGCACGTTTTATAGGATAAAGCGCGGAATAAAGGTGAAGGTGCCCAAAAACGTGGCGGAGCTGATAGAGGAAAGCGAAATGCTGCGCGAGCAGAGCAGGAACGAAACCCTTGCATACCGGCGCGGCATGGGCAAAAGGCTTGGGTAAAGGAGGGGCTAACAATGACGCTGAACGACATTATAGTCAGCGCGCTTATACAGACCGGGCGCGGGCACGACGCGCAGACAATGGACACCTGGCGGGACAAGCTGACCGGCTTTGCAAACGACGCAATAATGGACCTTGCGCTGACCGTGCGCCCCATACGCACGGAGAAGGCGGCGATAGTAAACGGCCGCATAGACTGCAATGCGCTTGAGCGCGAATGCATAAGGGTGATGAGCATACGCAAAGACGGGCGCGAGGCGGACTTTTACGCGGACGAACGCAGCGCTGGCATTGTAAGGGTGAATGCCGAGGACGGCGAAGCGGAGATAACATACCGCTTTATGCCAAGAATGCTGACCAACGCCACGGACGAGCCGGAGCTGAACGAAGCGTGCCAGCAGCTTATAGTGACTTACGTTGTTGCACGGGAGAGAGCATCGGGCGAGGTAAACACGCAGCGCGGCGGCAACATATATTTTCAGCTTTATGAAACCGGCAAGCAGAAGCTTAGGCCGCACATGGGCGGCAGGGACGCATATATGCTCAAAAACAGGTGGTGAAAGCATGGCAAGGGCAATATACAGAATAAATGAGTTCATAGGCATTGACCAATCCCGCGACGAAAACGCCCTAAAAAGCGCAATGAGCCCCGACGCCTGCAACATGGACACGGCGGACGGAAATTTGAGCGTGTGCCGCGGCTGCGTAAGGCATATCGACGCGCCCATACCCGGCACGGGGGATATTCACGCCATACGCATATTTTCAACGCCGGAGGGGGAAATGTTCATTGCCGCGGCGGGGGAGAGCATATACGCATACAAAAACGGAGCCTGGCAGGAGATATACACATTCACCACCCCGCTTGAAAAGCACCGCTTCGATTTTGCGCAGGCGCAGATAAATTCAAAGGATAATCTGATAATAGCCACGGGCGAAAGGCAGCTTATAAAGTTCGATGGGGAGGAGGCTAAGCCCTTCGGCAGCGCGGAAGGGGTATCCGATAAAAAGGCCGGATACTTGGCAATGTACCGCAGCCGCCTTTTTGCCGCAGGGGATCCTGAAAACCCAAACAGGCTTTATTGGTCGCAGCTTCCCGGCGGGGAAAGGAGCATAGAAAACTGGGGCAGCGTTGAAGCAAGTCCGAATGTTGAAGGCGGGCATACGGAGGTGGGCAGCATGAAGAGCGACCCGATAGTGGGCCTGGCTGCGCTGAGCAATCAGTTGATTATATTCAAGCGGGACAGCATATACCGTTTGCTTGGCGATAAGCCGGGCAACTTTATAGTTGAAGAGGTTGAAGGCCGCACGGAAACGGCGGTGTACAGCGCGATAGTAAAGCGGGCGGGCAGCCTGTTCTTCCTTACGCAGGGCGGGCTGTGCATTTTCAACGGCGTGAACGCCCAGCTTATGGGCGACGCGCGGCGCATACAGAACGTGCTCAAGTCCGCGTCAACCGCTGCCAGCCGCGGGGCCATATGCCGCGATAAGCTGTATTTCACAATAGACGAAGGCGGGGGACGCGCCAACGCCGTGATAGAATACGACATTATGCGCGCTGCGTATATGATAAGGCGCGGGTTTAGGGCATACGACATTTGCTCAAGCGGCGGCACGCTTTATATTGCCAACGAAAACCGCCGCATATGCCGCATGGATGAAGGCGAAACATACGACGGCGCGGAGATAAACGCATACTGGAACACGCCCGTGTGCGATCTTTACGACAAGGGCAGCATAAAAAGCATGAAGCGGCTGTATATCCGCGGCAGGAGCGACGCGCGCGACAGCGCCGCGCTTATAGACATGCACATAGGCCAAAACGTGACGGCGTACAGAACGCTTTTGCCAAAGGACGAAAGAACGGTGCTTGAGGTGCCGCTGAAAAACGAAGGGAGGACCTTTTCAATGCGCATATATAACGAAGCCGGCGGGCGGTTCGCGCTTAAAAGCGGCATGGAGCTGGAATTTGAAACGCGAAGGAGGACGGAATAAATGGCAATGGACATGCGGGCGCTTTATACGATAGCCTTGAGCGCGCAGCGGGAAAGCCCCACCGCCGAGGACGACATGAAGGCCAACGAAAACTGCTTAAATCAGAATTTTACAATACTTACGCAGAAGATAGAGGAGCTTGAGGCGCGGCTGAGGGCGCTTGAAAGCGGAAACTGACAAAGGAGGAAAATAAACATGGCAAGCTATTACCTGAAAGGATTCACCACGCCGGACGGCGTGAACAGCCGCGCGGACGTGCGCGAATGGCAGAACAAGCTGGGCGTAAAGGCGGACGGCATATGGGGGCCGAACACGCAGGCGGCGTACGAACGATACGCAAACGCGAACTCAATGAGCAAATTTCAGGAGTATTACGACACTATTATGGGCGCGCTGAACGTGCCGAGCATATCGGTAAGCGTGCCGAGCAAGGCGGAACTGAAGAAGGACATATCGGGCTACCTGAGGCCGGGCGTTGACCTTGCAATATCAAAGCGGCGCGCCGCTGGCGAAACCGCAAAGGCGGAGCTTGATGCGGACGCGGTGAGCAGGGGCATGGGCGCATCGACCTATGTATCCAGCATGAAGGAGAGGGAGGACGACGACGTGCAGAGCGACATTTCAATTATGGAGGCGCAGTACACCGCGACCCTTGCCGAGCGCATTGCCGCCGCGCTTGAAAAATATCAATCCATGAGCCTTCAGGCGCAGATGCAGAACGCGCAATATGCATACAATGCGCAGACCACGGCGATGAATTTGGCCTCGCAATGGTTCAATTCATATATGAACAACGCCGCCAAGGCCGCAAAAAGCAGCAGGAGCGGCAAAAGCAGCACGGCGAGCAAAAATATGTCCACGTTGGACTATGTGCGCTTCGTAAGCGGACTCAGCGCGCCGGAAAGATCCATGCTGTATAACTCCGGCGCGAGCGAATGGGTAATGATGCGCACGGAGCTTGAGGACGCACTCGGCAAGGACGGCTACCGCACCGTGCGAAATGCGTTCCCGATACTGGGGAGCGCGGGCGTGAAGAGCATATCCAACAAAAATTACGACAAGGCGAGGGACATGCGGCGATGGGCAAGGTAAAGAAAAACTTTAAGGTAACGCTGGACATTGCAAGGAGCATTTCAAACAGGGAGTTCAGCGTGGTTGAAGGGGACACGGGCAACACGCTGAGCATAACGCTCAACGACGACGGCAAGGCAGTTGACCTGACCGGATGCAGGGTGCTTGCGCTGTTTTCAAAATCAAACGGCGAAACCGTGTGCCAGGACAGCGCGGAGCAAAACGGCGGCGTGACAATAGGCGGGCAGAGCATGAACGAAATAAGCATAGAGCTTTTTGCCTCCTCCGTTGCGCCGGGAATGGTGGAAAGCGAAATACAGGTGTATTCGGGAAGCGACTTAACAACGCTCGTAACATCGGCGCAGTTCAATTTCAAATGCAGGCGCGGCATATTGAACGGCGATACGCTTGCCGCCACAAGGGAATATCCGCTGCTTACGGCGCTTATAAAGGAAACGCAGGCAATGCAGGCAAAGCTTGAAGCAATGCTGAGCCAAAACGAAACCATAGCCGCGGCGGAAACCGAGCGCGCAAGCGCGGAAGCGATACGCAAGCAGGCGGAAAAGCAGCGCGTGAGCAGCGAAACGCTGAGGAACAACGCCGAGACAGCCCGAAGCACGGCGGAGAGCGGCAGAAGGAGCGCGGAAACGGCGCGCGTGAATGAATTCAGCACTATAAAGGCCGAGGCGGAGGCGCTTATAGCCGAGCTTGAGGCGGCGAAAGGAGGGGCATGAGCATGACGCGAAGAGAGGAATTTACCGCATGGATATGCGCGCAGACAGGCAGCGCATACGTTTGGGGAGCGCAGGGGCATAAGGTGCGGCGCGACGGAACGGTATATATGCATCAGCGCAAGGTGAGCGACAGCTACGAAAGCTGGGTAAGGCAAAGGGAGAACAGCGAAGAAAACGCGCGGCGCGCCATAAGCGGCATAAGGCAAAGGTTCATAGAAGGCGCAAACGAGGTTACGTGCTATGATTGCAGCGGGCTTATAATGGCCTACATACGGGACATAAAGGGCTACACAACGCGGGACCTGAGCGCGCGGGGACTATTCGCAACGGCAAAGGAAAAGGCGAAGGAGGAACTTGTCGCGGGTGATCTTGTGTTCCGCCACAACGGGGAGAAGATAACCCACGTTGGCGTATATATCGGCAGCGGATACGCCGTGGATGCGCGGGGCAGGGACAGCGGCGTTATAAAGCAAAGGCTGGACGCGGCGGGGTGGAACCGGTTCGCTTCGCTTGAAATGCTGAATGAACAGGGCATAAGCACGGTTGATGCGGACATGCCCTCCTACGGCCGCTGCACGGGCAAAAGCGTATATGTGCGCAGCGGCGCGGGCGGAACATATCCGATACTTGCGACCGCGCACAGGGGGGATAGGCTCATAG
>CAVDFM010000068.1:0-10448 GCA_963608365.1 bacterium
TAACCCCATTGAAACGATCGCTCCGCGAAGGGGTACGGCACTGTACGCCGTGTTTACACTGCACCCAAAGGCTCCCTCTTCGAGGGAGCTGGCTATGAGCGTTAGCGAATAGACTGAGAGAGTTAAACATCTTACTGGGTGGTTGCGATAACCAGCAACCATCCGATAACCAATATCGATTTTTGCGAATTGCAATTCGTTTTTTGAATGCGCCGGATGTTTGACACCTGCCATGCTGTCGGGCTATAATAAATTGATAGCAGTAATTTTGAGGGGTGACTCGGCATGAGGCGGGACGATACGAAGCGAAGGATAATGGACGCGGCGCTGGAGCTTTTTGCGGCGCATGGATACGACGCGGTGAGCGTGGAGCAGATCGCGGGCGCGGTGGGGATAAAGGCGCCGTCGCTTTATAATCATTTTGTCAGCAAGCGCGCCATTTTTGACGAAATAGTCAGCGACGCCGCCGCGCGGTACGAGGATTTTACGGCCATGCAGAGCGTGCATGTTGATGATGCCGATGCGGACACGGGCGAATTTTTGGGTATAACTGAAGATGTGCTTTGCCAAAAGGTGCGGGAAATTTTCCTGTATTCGCTGCACGACAAAACCGTGAGCAGGCTGAGAAAATTGCTCACCATTGAGCAATTCAGAAGCGCCGAGCTTTCCCAAATGTATAACGAGCGCTATGTGGACAGGCTTGCCAATTATCATGCCGGTTTGTTTGCGCGCCTTATGGAGAAAGGACAGATAAAGCAATGCGACCCGTATGTGCTGGTGCTGATGTATGTTTCCCCGATAATGACGCTTATGGGCGTATGCGACCGCCAGCCTGAGCGCGAGGAGGAGTGCCTGCAAAAGCTTGATAAGCATGTGCGCCTGTTTTATAACGTGTTCAATAAATAATAGCCGCTTATTTTTGTAAAGTTAAAGCCCGTGGGATGCTGTCCGCGCGGGCTTTTTATTATGCGTTTTTATGCTTCTTTTATTGTGATGCTGTTTATAACGGGCTGCTCGGCGGCGGGAATGGTGCCGTTGTTGTCGGTGGGCTTAGCGGATTCGCAAATGTCGTCCACGATGTCCATGCCGTCCGTAACGTAGCCGAACACGGCGTATTGCCCGTCAAGCGATGTATAATCCTGATGCATTATGAAAAACTGCGAACTTGCGCTGTCGTAATTCATGGAGCGCGCCATGCTTATTGCCCTGCGCGTGTGCGAAAGCGGGTTGTCAACGCCGTTTGCGCTGAATTCGCCCTTGATGTTCTCCCCGCTGCCGCCTGTGCCGTTGCCGTTGGGGTCGCCGCCCTGCATCATGAAGCCGCTTATTATTCGGTGAAAAGTAAGGCCGTTATAGAAGCCTTCGTTTGCCAGCTTCACAAAATTGGCAACTGATATAGGCGCATCGTTACCATACAGCGCAACGGTTATAACGCCGTGATCAGCAATATCTATTTCTGCGTAATGCGTTATCTGCCCCTTTTCACCCTGTGCCGTGAATTCGGCGCTGTCTGCTGGTTCTGCGGCAGGCTCAGCGGTAGGTTCGGCGGTAGCCGCGGGTTCGTCGGCGGCAAGCTTGCAGGAGCACAGCATCAGCGCGCACATAAGCACGGCCACCATAAGCATAATATGCTTTCTTATCTTCATTCTGTCACCTCTATAAAAAATACGGGGCGAATCCTTCACCCTTATATATAATGATAATACCCATTATCGTGCGTGTCAATATCGCCCGTATTGACGCGAAAAGCGGCTAAGTATAGAATATAAAGCGTAACAGAGAATATGAAAGGGGCGGCGTGGTGCGCCGCGGAGTAAAAAAGATGGAGAAGGCGGATAAGCCGTCAACGCGGCTTATAGATCTGTTTCTGGCGTTTGCGCGGGTGGGCGCGCTCACGTTCGGCGGGGGCGTGGCAATGCTGCCCATGCTGGAACGCGAATGCGTGCAGCGCTTTGGCTGGGTAAATAACGATGAACTTACGGATTATTTTGCGATCGGCCAATGCACGCCCGGCATAATCGCCGTAAATACGGCAACGTTCGTGGGCAGCAAGCAGCGCGGCGCGCTCGGCGCGGCGGTGGCAACGCTTGGCGTAATATCCCCCAGCATAGTTATAATATTGATAATTGCCGCCGTGCTCAACGGCTTTGCCGATAATCCGTATGTTATCCATGCGTTTGCGGGCATACGCGCGGCGGTCTGCGCGCTGATGGTCAATGCCGTGGTTCGCCTGTGCAAAAGCAACGTGCGCGATTGGTTCGGCTTCGCGCTTGCGGCGGCGGCGTTCGTGCTTACTGTTGTTATCGATGTTTCACCCGTGTTTCCGGTGCTTGGCGCGGCAATATTGGGCATATTCGCAGGAATGTTTACGGAGCGGGGAGGAAGGCAATGAGCATTTATTTTACCCTGTTCTGGGAGTTTTTCAAAACCGGCCTTTTCGCAATAGGCGGCGGCATGGCAACATTGCCTTTTTTGAGCAGCATGGCGGAACGCTTCCCCTGGCTTACGCAGGAGCAGCTTGCCAACATGATAGCCGTGTCCGAATCAACGCCGGGGCCGCTGGGGATAAACTGCGCAACATACGCGGGTTACAACGCCGCCGGCGTACCGGGCGCGCTGATAGCAAGCTTTTCGGAAGTTTTACCCAGCTATATAATAATTTTGATAATATCAAAAATGCTCCGCCGCTTCAGCCAAAGCAAATATGTTTCCTTCGCCTTCGGCGGGCTTAGGCCCGCGGCAACGGGGCTTATAGCCGCGGCGGCATGGGGAGTGGTTTCCATAGTGCTGTTCAATTTTTCCGCCTTTGCTTCGGGCGGGATAGCGGCGGTGTTCAATATCGGCGCGGCGGCGGTTTTCGCGCTGATGATGGTATTGACCAATATAAAACCGCTTAAAAAGCTGCATCCGCTTTACTTTATCGCGTTTGCGGCGGTGTTGGGGATAGTGTTTGAATTATGAGTGAAAATATTGAAAGCGTGTTCCGCTTCTGCCCCGTTTACAGCGGCTCTTCCGGCAATATGCTCTTTGCCGAAGGCGGCGGCGCGCGCATATTGATAGACTGCGGCTTTGCGGGCAGCACCGCAGCCAAGGCCATGGCGGAGATAGGCGTTCCGCTTGATACGATAGACGCCATACTCGTTACCCATGACCACAGCGACCATACAAAGGGCGTGGGCATACTTAGCCGGCGGTATCATATTCCCGTTTACGCAAACGAAGGCACCTTCCGCGCCATGGCACCCATAATAGGCAAATTGGGCGACGGCATGGCCCGCGTATTCGTTACCGGGTGCGACTTTTTTATAAAGCAGCTTAACGTGCTCACGTTCCCAACCCCGCACGACGCCGCGGAAAGCGTTGGCTTCACGCTGGGCTGCGGGGGCAAGCATGTGTCCATAATGACGGACATAGGCCGCTTTGACGAGCGGCTCCTTTCCTGCGCAGCGGGGAGCGACCTTGTGCTGCTGGAAGCCAACCACGATGTTGACATGCTGAAGGTCGGCCCGTATCCATATCCATTAAAGCGCCGCATACTGAGCGACCACGGCCACCTTTCAAACGATGATTGCGCCGCAGCGCTCATAAAGCTTTACCAAACCGGCGTAAGGCGGGCAATATTGGGCCACCTGAGCGGGGAGAACAACATGGAATCCCTTGCGCTTGAAACCGTGCGCCAATGCCTGAGGCAGGCGGACATACCGGACGGCGACTTAGCGCTGGACGTGGCGCACCGCGGCAAAATAGGCAAAATGTATGAAATATAAGGAGCGCATATGACTATACGCATACTTTGCGTAGGCAAAATAAAGGAAGCGTTTTACCGCGACGCAATAGCGGAGCTTATGAAGCGCATGGGCCGCTACGCCACGGCGGAAATAATAGAAGTGGCGGAAGAAAAGGCGCCCGAGGGCCTGAGCCAAGCCGAAAAGGAGCAGATACTTGCAAGCGAGGGCGAAAGACTGCTCAGCAAAACCGACGAGCGCGACCATATCATAGCCCTGTGCATAGAGGGCAAAAAGCTAACCAGCGAAGCCTTCGCCGCGCACCTCCGCACGGCAATGCTTGCAGGCAAAAGCCGCATAGTGTTCATAATAGGCGGCTCCTTCGGTCTGCACCCGAGCGTAAAGCGCCGCGCGGACATGCTGCTGTCCTTCAGCGATATGACGTTCCCGCATCAGCTTTTCCGCGTTATGCTCGCGGAACAAATATACCGCGCGTTCAAAATAAACAATAACGAGCCGTATCATAAATAGGCTCAAACCATAAGGCTGTTTTCGTCCATAAGGAAGTTGATAAGCCCAAGCGTTACTATGCCCGTTTCATCGCGGCGGGTCTTAATATTGTCGCGCACAATAACTATTTTTTTGAATGAATCCGCTATGCTATTAAGCGAGCGGCGCTCCTGCTCCGCTTTTTGTTCGTTCGCCATGGAAAACGCGGATTGTATATAGTATTTTTCGCTGCCGCGTGTTGCCACGAAATCTATTTCAAGCTGACGCTTGCCGCGCTTGCCGTTGTCTGATACGGTGGGGCATTCCACCACGCCAACGTCAACGTTATAGCCGCGTATGCGCAGTTCATTATATATTATGTTTTCCATTATGTGGTTTTCTTCGCTTTGGCGGAAGTTCAGCCGCGCATTGCGCAGCCCAACATCCTCAAAATAGTATTTAACGGGCGAACCTATATATTTTTTGCCTTTCACGTCAAAACGCACCGCTTTGCTTACAAGAAACGCGTCTATCAAATAATCTGTGTACGTTTTCAGCGTTTTGTCGCTTATGGTCTTATTCTTTACGCTTTTAAATGTCCTTGCAAGCCTTGTCGGGTTGGTAAGGCTTCCCGTGGCCGATGCAAGAATATCCACTAGCTCGTCCAATTCGTCTTTATTGCGCACTTTGTGCCTGTCCACAATATCGGATATATACACCTTTTTGAACAGACCGGAAAGGTAATTCGCCTTGTCCTCATCCGTCGGCATGGATAATATGAGCGGCAGCCCGCCGTAATTGAAATAATCGTCCCATGCTTCGTCCCGTGTGCCGCTGTATGCGCTCATGTATTCGCGGAAGCTCAAAGGATATACCCTTATTTCATCGCCGCGTCCCCTGAATTCGGTTATAATATCGGAAGAAAGAAATTTGGAATTGCTTCCGGTAACGTAAACGTCCGCGTTTCGTATGTGCAGCAGGCTGTTCAGCACGTCCTCAAATTCATTAAGCAGCTGCACTTCGTCAAGCAGAATATAGTATTGCTTATCATCGGTTATTCTTTGGCGAATGTATGCCAGCATGTTGTCCGGATCGCGCAGGGATTTATTCATGCGGTCATCCAGTGCAATTTCTATTATGTGGTTGCCGTCCACGCTGCTTTCGATAAGATGATCATGAAAAAGCCTGAACAGCAAATATGATTTGCCGCAGCGGCGTATACCGGTAACTATTTTTATCAGCCCGTTTTCCTTTTTGCGTATAAGCTTATTAAGGTATATATCACGCCTTATCTCCATGGTAAAGTCCTCCTATTACGAAATCGGTTCCAATTTGACCTTTTCTCGTAATAGATTATACCCGAAAATGCCCTTTGTCAATCTTCTATTACGAAATCGGTTCCAATTTGACCTTTTCCCGTAATAGAACGGCTATGCTATATCGTTTTACCGTCTTTTGTTATGAATATTTCCGGCACTGCGCTCTGCGAAGAAAACTGCATTGGCGAAAGCGCCGCCGCGTAGCTGCCGGCATTTGTTATAAGCACTATGTCGCCGCGTTCAACGCGGGGAAGCGTTATGTCCTCCGCCACGGTGTCACACGCGGTGCAAAGGTTGCCCGCAAGCGTTACCGTTTCGCGCGGCCTTTCTGGATAGGGCGCTATGAACTCAAATGCATCCGCACCGGAAAACAGAGGTTCTGACCCAGCGGGGCTGCATTCATTGCAGTATTTGAATATCAGCCGCGCAAGCGCGGGCCGCATGAACGCGTTCAGCGTATTTTTCAGTATTATATATGTTTTGTCGCGGGACACTTTCCTGTCCATAACGCGGGAAATATAAATGCCGCTTTTGCATACCGCATAGCGGCCTGTTTCTATAATAAGCCGCGTAGCAGGATACCGCGCGCCAAACGCCGCAAATTCGCCCGACGCCGCCGCACTCAGCGCATCAAGGTCAAGCGCCGCTGCGGATGCATTGTATTGCACGCCTATGCCCGAACCCATGTTTACGTATTCAAGCGGGCCGAATTCATCCGCAATGCGCCGCGCAAGCGCAAGCACGTTTTTATAATACCGCGCAAGCACTCCCGCGTCCGTCTCCTGGCTTTTCAGGTGAATATGTATGCCGCTTATATGTGCGTTTCTGCATTGGTTTTGGCGCAGGAAGTCGATAGCGTCGCTTTCATCCGTGCCGAATTTGCTCGCCGCGCCATTATCCGATGCGAATGTGAAATTCGGATTTATGCGCAATCCTATGTTCATGCGCTCGCCCCTCGCATGAAGCAGCGCGTCTATCCTGCTCACCTCATTCAAGCTGTCCGCTATAAGCACGCATTCATGCAGCGTGGATATTATATCGCCGTCGCTCTTTCCGGGCGCGGAATAGAATATATCCTTTGGCAAAACGCCTGCTTCCCGTGCTGCGAACACCTCCGCCGCGCTTGCCGCGTCCGCGCCAAGCCCGCGGGAGAATACGGCGTTGAGCACGTTTTTATTAGGGTTGCACTTTATTGAATATAATATGTCCGCCCCCGCAAAGCAGCGTTTCAGGGCGGATATGCTTTTTTCTATTTCCGCTTCGCTGTAAACATAAAAGCTGTCGTGTTCCTTGGCAAGCGTTTCTATAATGCTGAAGGGTATTGCCATATTATGCGCACTTTCTCCTGAGCATCAGCCTTTTTACCAGCGTGCAAAGGTCGCGCGCGGCGGCGATAAGGCCATGGCGCTCGTAGTAGCGGTCGCCTTCGGGCGTGGTCAGGTTATGCTTTTCTATCAGCTCGTTAAGCCCGCCTTCAAATACCTTGTATTTTTCAAGCCGCGCTTCAAGGTCGCCTATGTCCGCAACGTCGTCCATGCCTATAACGTATGAAGTGAAGCTTACGCAGGTGTATGCATCCTTGAGCCTATATCTTTTGCCGAACGGCAGCACAGCCGCATCGAACAGATTATATATCATGCTGTCGCTGCGCTCTATCGCGTCGTTCAGCCTTGCGCGGGCGGCGGCGTATTCTTCCTCCGTCATGTCCACGCGGCAAAGCTTTATAGGCACGTCCATTGCGTTTATAATGTAATGCACGGGGTACTCGCGCATGAAGCCGCCGGAAAAGGGCGAATCATGCCTTTTGCGCGAAAAGGAATATACCGCATACAGCTTTTCGTCCAGCGAAAGCGCAACGTGGGAATAGCGGCTGTTGCGCAGGAATACGCGTATAAAGCGGCCTATTTTGGTGTTCTGCCGTGAAAACAGAACATACATGCACCGTTGCATGGCATATCCTCCACTAAGTTTTTTGTGTTTACAGCAGCGTCTGCCCGTTTATCGTCAGGCGGAATTTAAGCCCCAGCTTTTCCGCGGCCTTGCGGCAAAGCAGCATACGCTTGAGGAATATTTCAAAATAATCCATAACGGAACAATACTGCGTGTCTATCGTCATCGTAAGGGTAACGTTCTCGTGCGCATCGTCTATGGTGGTGCTGGCTTCGCGCACGGCAAAATTCACTCGGTCGTGAATGTCAAACGCGGCAAATTCCGCCTTGCGTACGCGGGTATAGCGCACGTCCGTCTTGTCCGCTATTATAAGCGCGGCAGAGATCGCGCTCACCGGAACCCCCGTGCCTTCGTCGTGGTTACCTATGGCGGCAACTATTTTTGCTATGTCCTCCGCATCCGCGCCAAGGCGGTCAAGTATCCTGAACGCCATTACCGCGCCGCTCTGCGCGTGGTCAATGCGGTTTATAACGTTGCCTATGTCGTGCATATAGGCGGCTATCTGCGCAAGCTCTATCTCCCGCTTGTCGTAGCCCAGTGTGGAAAGTATATATGCGGCCACGTCCGCCGTTTTGCCCACGTGGGCAAAGCTGTGCTCCGTGAACCCAAGCTCGCCCAGCGATGCGTCCGCCATGCGAATGTAAGTCTTAATGGACGGGTCAGCCTTTACCTGCTCAAGAGTTATCATTGATATTCTCCGTTTTCATATTCATTTTACCCATATATAATAACTCATTTTTCTTAGTTTGACCATATGCGCGCCGCACGTTATAATATGTTTACAAATATTGTAGGAGCCGCAGCATTATGAAGATAACGCGCTTTGCATTGGGCATACGCTTCGCCGCCATGGCGGAGCAGCCGCATAAGGAATTCGCAAGGAAAATATTCGAAGGCATATTCTCCGTGCTCACGTTGAGCGAGCTGGAGGACCTTACTTTATACGGCGGGGCGGATCCGTTCAGCCCGGCGAATGCCGAAGGCGAAGAAAGCGACGTTTACCTTGTTGTGCTCATGGGCGGCAAGCTGAAGCAGATGCGCAAGGTTTACCATGCCATAGCTGCCGATGCGGCGCTTGATATGTACATGGTGCATAACCGCCCCTTTGTTGAAAACAACCGCCTTTATAGGGTGGAAGGGCTGGACTATTTCGGACAGGTGCGCCCCAACGGCCGCATAGAAGGCGGGGACGGAACGCTGGACGGGCTGAGCGTGCCGAAAAAGCGCGGCCGCCGCAAGCCTGTCGGCAAGGGCATAAGGGTAATGCTCGCCCCGGCGGATTACGAGCGCATGACCAGTACCGATGCAATAAAGCGCATGACCGTTGCCGCACGCAGGCATTTTCAGGGCGTTAAGCTTGCCCCCTTCCCGATAAACGAAGGCGGCGAGGGCTTCGGCGCAAGCGTTGCCACCGCGGCGGACGGCACGGCAAGGAAAATAGCCGTAACCTCCTGCATGCTGGACGGCAAGCGGGACGCTTATTACGGCGTTATGAGCGGCAGGACAGCCGTTATAGAAACCGCGCAGGGCTTCAGCGCGGGCGGCATATCCTCAATAGGCGTTGGCGAGATGCTGCGCCGCGCCCTTGACGAAGGGCTGAAGAACATAATAATAGGCGTACACGACGCTCAAATGGGCGATGGCGGCATGGGCTTCGCCCGTGCGCTTGGCGTGCGCTTCTTCGATAAGGACGGCGCCGAGCTTGACGCGTCGTGCGAAAATCTGCCGCGCATTGAGCGGGCGGAGGCGGACTATATCCATGCGCGGCTCGGCGAAGCGAAGCTGCTTTGCATGGACGCATCGTCGCCTTCTGGCGCGATAGAGGGCGTGGACAGGCTAAACGCCGCGCTGAGCGCCGCACTCGGGCGGGAAATAGACCATACGCTGGGTTTTGCTGGCATAGTCTGCGCGCTTAGCGGCGGGCGTTACAGCCGCGATTATGACGACCTGCTCGAGGCCATAAACTTCAATAAGCTTGCCCGAAACACAGCCATAGTCGCCACAGGCTGCTCGGTGCTCGATACGGAAGCCATGCAGCCGGGTAAGCCTATGTACTGCATAGTTAAGCGGTGCGCCGCGCTGAAGATTCCCGTTGCAATGGTGGTGAACCAAATTGGCGACGGCGCGGCGGAGCTGTATTCAATAACCAACGCCGGCATAATGACGATAGGCTCTTCCGCCGCGGACACGTCTGAGGAGACCGTGAGGAAGTTCGACAGCGCTGCGGACAGAATGTTCCGCTTCATAAGAATGGGGCGCGATGTTGAAAAGATAGGCGCGCCCAAGCAGCCAAAGCTTAAACCGTGGCTGACGCTGCTTGTTGACAGCTGGAAAAAATAACCGCGTGCGCAATGCACGCATGCATGATAGAATAATAAAAATTTGCCTGTTTTGGGCGAAACAAGGGGTTTAACAGTATTGAGTAAGGGCATTAAAAAAGCGGCGCTTGCGCTGTGCATATTCGCGTTCATACTTTCGGCGCTGCCCGCGCCCAATTTGGCGGCGGAACCGGCGTCCCAAACCGTGCGCGTGAAGCTATCCACAAATAATGCGACGGCTATCGCCGTAAGCGTAAAGGGCGAATATTTCATAAAGGAATGCGGCCTTCTGCTGCCAAGCGGAACTATTACATTGCGTTCCAATTTCAACGGCACCATTTCAGCCGTCCATTCAACATATGGCGAGCTTTATTCGGGCGATACAATATCCATTATGCGCACGGACATGCAGCCCTCCGCGGGCTATCTTTCGTTCAATTCGCGCCGCTATCTTGGCCATCTTTACGCTCGCGCCCTTTCAAGCGGATATATCCAGCTTGTGAACGAGGTTCCCGTTGCGCATTATCTTTACGGCGTGGTGGCATACGAAATGAACAACCTTTACCCGCTGGACGCTTTGAAGGCGCAGGCCATAGCCGCCAAATCATATGTGCTTTCAATAATTGCGGAAAAGCCCAACGCAAGCT
>CAVDFM010000069.1:0-10422 GCA_963608365.1 bacterium
AAGAATGGAACTGCTGAATTGCATCATGCTCTGTATCTGCTCCTTCCTGCTTACCGAAGGCCTGGAACAGGCCGGTACACAATCGAGTCTGCTGCGGGTGGTGGACACCTGCGTGAATCAGGCAACGGACATTCTGAACCTGCCTGCCATGGATATTTCCGGTGCAGAGCTGAAACCGGATCGTCATGACCTCCGCGCGGAGAACATTCGTTTCTCCTATGGTGAAAAGTCCATCATCAACGGCATCACGCTGGACATTCCGGAGCGGACAACAACGGCGATTGTTGGGCCTTCCGGCGGCGGCAAGACAACGCTCTGCCATCTGCTCTCCCGCTTCTGGGATGTAGATGGTGGACAGGTTACGTTGGGCGGGCATGATGTGCGCGAATACGACATGGACAGCCTGATGCAGAATTTCAGCTTTGTGTTCCAGAATGTCTATCTGTTCCATGATACGATTGCAAACAACATCCGCTTCGGTCAGCCGGACGCACCGATGGAGAAAGTCATCACGGCGGCAAAAAAGGCACGCTGTCACGATTTCATTATGAAGCTGCCGCAAGGGTATGATACGGTCATCGGCGAGGCAGGAGGCTCCCTTTCCGGCGGCGAGCGCCAGCGGCTTTCAATCGCCCGTGCCATGATGAAGGACGCACCTATCATTATTCTGGACGAGGCCACGGCCAATGTCGATCCGGAGAACGAAAAGGAGCTTATGGAAGCAGTCGGCGAGTTGACGCAGGAAAAAACCGTCATCATGATCGCTCACCGGTTAAAAACCGTCCGCCAAGCCGATCGGATTCTCGTGGTGGACAAAGGACAGATCGTCCAGCGCGGCACGCATGATGAACTGATGGCGCAGGATGGTATCTATCGCCGCTTCATCAGCGGGCGTGAGCAGGCCGTGGGCTGGAAGCTGTAAGGGAACATTACGGATTTACGCAAAAAAGCGGCAGGCTGTTGGATAAGAACAACTGCCGCTTCAAAATATTCAATACCATCAACTTTCCTAATACAACCTTTCTAAGTGATAAGATGCGGATGCATCGTGAAATGAGTGCAAGTATAGTGGGTATCGGTAAACCAAGGGTAAAAATATTCCGCACAGTCGGAAGCTGGAACTTTGGAACGGCAAAATACAAAGATCCCTTTTTCAGCAGGAAATGGGGCAGCATGATCAAAACACTAAACACCGGACCGATGGCCGTTGCCAAAGCTGCGTCCCCGATTCCCATGTTCAGGGGACACATGAATACATAGTCCAGCACAATGTTTGAAAAGGAAGCCTATCGGCTTATCGCCGTCATAGGCGCACCAAAATGGCTCGGCGGCACTTTGCGCAATGTATTCCTCGCGCGCTTCGGCAATGCCGAACCATTCAGGAAGGGCTTCCAGTATACCCCGCACAATGGACTTCTTGGTTTCCGGTTCATAAATCCTTATTATTTCAAACATGGTATACCTCAAAGCTTAATATAGAGTCTCTATCGCATCCCGCCAGTTCGTCAGGGGCAATTGGGCGCCGTTGAGTATTGCGCGGTCAAGCGTTTCGCCGTTATAATGCAGCTCCAATTCAAAATACGGCGCGCGGCGCTCCATCAGTTCAAGGAATATAAAGTCACCTTCCCATGCGGGCAGTTCCTTCAACTTGGCCTTGTCAAGCCACACGAGCTCGCCTTCGTCGCAGTCCGTAAGTTCTCCTGTGAAGCCGTCCGCATAATAAAGGTGCATCATCTCCTCCGGCCACGGGGCGCTGTCGAACAGGATCTCGCCGCATTTACGGAAGCTGGTCAGCGTAAGACCGGTTTCTTCCATTGTTTCGCGCAGTATGCATTCGTCCGCCGTTTCGCCCGGCTCAATGTGCCCGCCTATGCCTATCCATTTATCGTGGTTTACGTCGTGCTGCTTTTTTACTCGGTGCAGCATAAGGTATTTGCCGTCTTTTTCTATATAGCAAAGCGTTGTGTGTTTCATAGCTTATCGGCCTTTCGTGCGTTATATGAATAGATTGTACATCACAAGAAGAAAAATATAAAGAAAAAAGCACCCGCGGTGCGGATACTTTTTGCATGTGGCGTGCCCAAAAGGATTCGAACCTTCGGCCTTCAGAGTCGGAGTCTGACGCTCTATCCAGCTGAGCTATGGGCACACGCTGTTCTGCTATTATATCATATTGAGGATAGGATGCAAGCGCGAATTAAAAAATTAGCTTGCAAAGCGGCGCAGAAACGGATACAATATTCTTGCGCGCCAAGCGGGGAGTTAGCGGTGCCCTGAACCTGCAATCCGCTATAGCAGGGTGTGATTCCCGCCGTGAGGCGAAGCGCTGTGGGGCTGGAACAATGGCGAAGCATTGAAGGCTGTGTCCTGTGCAATCGGATGCCGTGAACCATGTCAGGTCCTGACGGAAGCAGCATTAAGCGGAAAATCCGATGTGCCGCGGGAATGCATGGCCGGAGCTTAGCTTATTGTGTGCCGCCTATGGTGCTTTATGTCGAGCGGCGGGTGCGCGTTTTTCAAAAAAAGAACATGGCGCTGCATTATGTGCGGCGCCTTTGTTTTACTTGGAGGATGCCATGGATAAGGTTTTGCTTATATTGGTGGACGGTATGCGGCCGGACAGCATAGCCGCATGCGGCAGCGAATATGCGAACAATATGCTGAAAAACTGCCGCTATAAGGATATGCAGGCGAAAACGGTGTTCCCGTCCGTAACACTGCCGTGCCATATGTCGCTGTTTCATAGCGTTGTGCCGCAGCGGCATGGGATACTGACGAATACGTTCGTGCCCATGGCGCGGCCCGTGGATGGGCTTATAGAAAAGCTGCACAATGCCGGCAAGCGCTGCGCGTTTTATTATACGTGGGAGCAGCTTAGGGACCTAGCAAGGCCGGGCATGCTTGATTATTCGCTCTACAGCGCCATGTTTCACGAGCAGGGGATAAAGGCCGACCGCACCGTGACGGACACGGCAATAGCCGCAATGGGCGCGGAAAAGCCGGACTTTATGTTCCTTTATCTCGGCTGGGCGGACGAAACCGGGCACCGCTTCGGCTGGATGAGAGAAGAATATCTTAGCGTGGTAAACGAAGAATGGGCCAATATAGAGCGCGTGCTTGCATCAACGCCGGAAGAATATAAGGTGATAATCACGGCCGATCACGGCGGACATGAAATGAACCACGGCAGCGATACGCCGGAGGATATGACAATCCCCGTAATAATACCGGAGCATGGTTCGCCGGATGAATTCACGGGCGAACCCATAAGCATACTTGATATTGCGCCGACCATAGCCAAATGGTTGGGCGCTGCGCCGGATGAGCAATGGGTAGGTAGGCCGATTGTGAAATAAAGCCTAAAACAGCTCGTCCAGCATTGTATAATAGAAAAGCTTATCCCTGTCCGGCTCTATGCCGAGCAGAGCGAACAGCGCATCCGCATCAAAATACGGGTGCGTTGTTCCGTATATGCCGTCGCGGTTGTTTACAAGGCTGCGGTAGCACAGGGCTATATCCTGATATATATCCGTAACGCCGGCCCAGCCAAGATCTATAAAGCCGCTTATTTTGCCGTTGTCTATGAACACATTCGGCAGGCAAAGATCGCCGTGCGAAAACACGCGCTGCTCGGTAGGCTTGTTCGCTATGAGCCAGTTATAAAGCTCCTCCGGCCCGCTGAAGCCGTTCGGGCCGTATGTGCCGGGCTGCACGTTTTCCGTTTCGCACAGGCCTTCGGCAACGTTACGCTTTGCGGATGCAAGCTTTGTTTCAAGCATGTTCTGATATGGGCAGTCCGCCGTATCCACCCGCCAAAGCATATGTATGGCATCCGCAAGCAGGGGAAGGAGCGTTGCCGCATCGTCTATATATTCGTTTGCGCAGGCCATTTTGCCGCGTATGCGTGTCATCAGCAGATAGCTTGTGCCGTTTTCTTCAGCGGCCTCGATTATGCGCGGGGCGGGCAGCTTGCCTTCAAGAAAGCCAAGAATATTGCAGCTGCGCTCATAGTCCGCCATATCCGTGCCGATTTTGAGCACCATGTTTTCATAGCACAGCACTCTTGAGCCGGACATGCCGACTCCGTTTTCCTCATAAGGCAGCGCCCTTACGCGCCGCGCAATGCAGTTGGGAAGATACATAACTCAAATAACCCCATAAAATATGTTAAGTTAAGTATAGCATGGTGGAGACGAATGGGGCAAGGGTATAGCGGCGGTATTTTATTAGGCAGGATATGACGCTATGTGATATAATACATGCATGATTAAGGCAGAGAAAAACAATATGCCGCCATGCAGCGCGGCATACATAAACGAACTCAATTCCGCCATACCGGATGCGGATGTGAACGCGGCGGCATTGGCAAAGCGCCGCTGGGACAGCATTGCAAAGCCGCTGGGCAGCCTTGGCAAGCTGGAGCAAATGGTGATAAAAACGGCTGCGCTCACGGGCAGCGCAAACGTGGACATATCACGGCGCTGCGTTGCCATGTTCTGCGCGGATAACGGCGTGGCGGCGGAAGGGGTTACCCAAACCGGCAGCGAGGTAACGGCGATAGTTGCCGCGAACGCCGCGCACGGCAAAAGCACCGTGTGCGCAATGGCGCGCACCGTAGGCGCGGAGGTGTATCCCGTTGACGTGGGCATGCTTACGCGGGCGGACGGCGTCGCGGACAGGCACGTTGCAAACGGCACGATGAATTTTACCCTTGGCCCGGCAATGACACATGAGCAGGCCATGCGGGCCATTAAGGCGGGCATTGATACCGTAAAGGGACTGAAAAACAATGGCTATAAACTGATAGTTACCGGCGAAATGGGCATAGGCAACACCACGACCGCGTCAGCCGTGGCGGCCGTGCTTACGGATACGCCGATTGATGAAGCCGTCGGCCGCGGCGCGGGGCTGAGCGACGCCGGGCTTATGCGCAAGCGCGACGCAATAGCGCGCGGGATTGCGCTGAACAGACCGAATAAAGCCGATGCGCTCGATGTGCTCTGCAAGCTTGGCGGGTTCGATATGGCGGCGATGGCGGGCGCGTTCATAGGCGGCGCGCTTTACAGGGTGCCTATAATAATAGACGGGTTCATAAGCAGCGCGGCCGCGCTTATAGCCGCGCGCCTTTGCCCGGGGTGCCGCATTGCAATGCTGCCAAGCCACGCTTCGGCGGAGCCGGCGGCAAAGCGCATTATGAACGAGCTTGGCCTTGAACCGCTGCTTTATGCTGATATGCGCCTTGGCGAGGGCACGGGCGGCGTATGTATAATTCCGCTTATGGACATGGCGCTCAACGTATATAACACCATGGCCACTTTTGAGGACATAAATGTGGCCGCATATACCCCGCAGGGAGGAGAAATAAAGTGATAACGCTTATGACGGGCGGCTCGGCCTGCGGCAAAAGCTCATATGCGGAAAGCCTTGCCGTGCGGCTGGACGGGCCGCGATACTATCTTGCCGCCATGCAGCCATATGGCGATGGCGGGGCGGAAAAGATAGCCAGGCACAGGGAAATGCGCCGCGGCAAGGGCTTTGAAACGATAGAGCGCTACCGCGACTATGCTTCGCTTGAGCTGGACAAAAAGGGCGGCACAGCGCTGCTTGAATGCATATGCAACCTTACCGCCAACGAAATGTTTGACGATGCGGGCAAAGTGAGCGATCCTTATGCGCGCGTTATAAGCGGCGTTGAGCACGTTGCGGCGCAATGCGAAAACCTTATAATAATAACAAATGACGTTGGCAGCAACGTGGGAGAATATTCAGAAGAAACCATGCAGTATGTGTGCGCGCTGGGGCGGATAAATATTGCCTTGGCGCGGATGGCTGACAATGTTTATGAACTGGTCGCGGGGATACCCATAGTGCTGAAGGGGAAGCTGATATGAATGCGTTAAGATCGATAGCGATGGCATTTTTGATGTTTTCGCGCATACCTATGCCGCGCATTGAGTGGAAAAAGGAAAACATGCGCTATATGCTCTGCGCGCTGCCGCTCGTAGGTGCGGCGATAGGGCTGGCGCTCGCGCTGTGGGTATGGATATGCCTGCGGCTTAAAATAGGGCAAGCGCTTTTTGCGGCGGGCATTGCGCTTATACCGCTGCTGCTTTCCGGCGGTATACACATGGACGGCTTTTGCGATACGGCGGACGCATTGAGCAGCCACCAATCGGCGGAGCGCAAAAAGGAAATATTGAAGGATTCCCATGCGGGCGCATTCGCTGTTATAAGCTTCGGCATGTATATGCTTGGGTACTTTGCGCTCTCAAGCGAGCTTGAGATATGCTATAACACCGCGCTGACAATGGGACTTATGCATATGATAAGCCGCGCAGTGGGCGCGCTTATGAGCACGCTTACAGTATCCGCACACGAAGGGCTGCTAAGCACCTTTACCTCCGCCGGGGCTAAGGGAGCGGCGTGGATACTGCTTTGCATATTCGCGCTGTGCGCGGCGGGAGTTATCCTCACTGCGGGCATTGGCGGCGCGGCAATGGTGATCGCCGCAATAATGGCGTTCTTCGCGCTCAGGCGCATGGCAATAAAGCAGTTCGGCGGCATGAGCGGCGACCTTGCGGGCTTTTCCATACAGATGAGCGAACTTATAATGTTGATGGCATATGTTTTTGTTTCAAAGGCGGTGAATATATGATATTGATAATTGGGGCCGAAGCGAGCGGAAAACGCGAATTTGCAAAGAGCCTTGGCTATACGGAAGACGATTTTACTACCGATCCGTTTGACGGCAAAAGGGTGGTGTATGACGTGCAGAACATTCTTTTTGCCGACCATACGCGCACACAGGAACTATATAATGCGCTTGTGGGTAAGGATGTTGTTATCTGCAACGAGGTCGGCAGCGGCGTTATACCCGTTGAGCGCGAAACGCGCCTCGGGCGGGAGGCGGCGGGCAGGCTTTGCGTTCTGCTTGCAAAGGATGCCGCGGCTGTGGTACGCATGGTGTGCGGCATACCGACTATAATAAAGGGGCAAATATGAGGATATATATTATAAGACATGCTAAAACAGTCGGCAATGCGCTCAATCGCTACATTGGCCGCACGGATTCGCCATTGTGCGAAGAAGGCATTGCGCTTGCTAAAACCGCCGGAGGGGACAGCGCGCTCAAAAGCGTTATAGTCACCCCGCTGATAAGGACACAGCAGACTGCGCGCATACTTTTCCCAAACGCGGAACAGCGCATAGTGAACGGCCTTAGCGAGATGGACTTTGGCGACTTTGAGGACAGAAGTGCGGACGATATGGTAAACGACGCCGCCTATCGCGCATGGGTGGACGGCGGCTGCATGGGATGCTGCCCGAACGGGGAAAGCATAGCATCCTTTACCGAAAGGATACTCGCTTCCTTCTGGCAATGCGTGCGCGCCGCGGAAAGCGCAGGCGAAAGCAGGCTCGTGTTCGTTGTGCACGGAGGGGTAATAATGGCCCTTCTCAGCGCGATAGGCAGGCCCAAGAAAGGCTTTTACGATTGGTATTTGCCGAACTGCGCATGTGTGCAGGCCGATACGGCGACAGACAGCGAGACGGGCGAAGCATACCTTGAAAACATTGTCGTGAAGGAGAAGGTTGAAATTTGACGCTTAATTTGGTCAATATAGTATCCAATCTGCCCATGCTTGAGCCGCTCGGCGGCAGGGATGGGCTTTATAGCTACATTCATAACGATTGCCGCTGCGACGGGGCGGAGGTAATATCCTGCCCGCCATACGGCACGGATATAGTAAAGGGCAGCGCGTTGGGCTATCACCTTATGTTTTACCCCAACTGGATAGATTTCTATAACGGCAATACGGAATATTTGAATAAGCATTTCGGCAGCGAGAAAACGTGGCGGGAATATTACTGCTGCGCAGATGCGGCGGGCTTTGAGCGGCAGATAATCGAGGACATGGACTGCGCGGAAGCCTTGGGCGCGAAGTACGCGGTTTTTCATTGCGCGGATGTATCGAACGAGGAAGTGCTGGGCAACTACGTGCTGCATACGAATGAAGAAGTAATCCGCGCCACAGCAGCGCTTATAAACCGAGTTATGCGCGGCAGAAAGTATAGCTTCACGCTGCTTTTTGAAAACCTTTTCGTGCCGGGCATGACGCTTATAAACAACGCGGAGACGGAACTGATGCTCAGCCTTATTGAATACGAAAACAAGGGCATAATGCTGGACACGGGGCATCTTATGGCGGCGCTCAGGCTGAACGGACAGCTTACAGCCCAAAAAGAGGAGGGGGCCGCGGACGCAATATTAAACGTTGTCGCGGCCCATTGGAGGGTAAAAAAACATATACTGGGCATCCATCTGCATAAATGCAGCTTAACTATGCCCATTGAAGAGTACACAAAGGTCATTGCTCCGGCCGGAAGCTTTGATGAGCGCGGCGCGCAAAGCTACGCGCGCATAATGGCGCTGGATACCCATTCCCCGCTTGAAACGGACGCAATGCGCCGCGTTATAGACGCGATAGCCCCGCGCTACATTGTGCATGAGCTGAGCGCGCATACGCCCGCGGAGAAGGCCGAAGCCGTAAGAAAGCAGCTTAAATCGCTTCGCGGCTGCTGCCCATGAAAAACAACGCCAACGCGCCGGGGCCAACATGCGCCCCGGTAACGGGTTCGTAGCACACGGTCATTACCTGCTTGGGCGGGTTTTTGGCCCGTATCATTTCAGCAAGCGCCGCCGCGTCCTCCGGACAGTCCGCCTGGGCTATGCCGACGATTTGGTTAGCGGCGTTTTCAACCAACTCTTCATACTTTGCGGCAATGGCCTTGAGCGCGTTCTTCTTGCCGCGTACCTTTTGAAAGCAAACTATTTTGCCTTCGCCGTTGCCCTTCAAAAGGGGCTTTATGTTCAGCACGCTGCCTATCATGGCGGCTATGTTGGATAGCCTGCCCGTGCGGCGGAGGTGCAAAATGTCGTCCACAGTAAACACTTGGCACATTTTGTGCCGCATGTTGATTATTTCCCGCGCAATTTCTTCCATATCCGCGCCTTCGCGCATCATTTCGCCCGCGCGTATAACAAACACGCCTTCGCCGAGGGACGCGCTGAGCGTATCAATGGTTATTATCTTCCTTTCGGGATATAGCTCCCTGAGCTCGTTGGCGGCAGTTTCGGCGGAGGAATACGATCCGCTTATGCCGGAGGACATGCCTATGAACAGTATGTCAAGCCCCTGCCTGAGCACGGGTTCCATATATTCAATATAGCGCTGCGGCGGCACCTGAGAGGTGGTAGCCTTTGCGCCGGAACGTATGGCGTCGTAATACGCTTTGCCGTCGAACGCGGCAATGTCCATGCAGGTGCGTTCATCCCCGTCAAGGTAATAGTTGAACGGGATAACGCCTATATCGTAAGCCGAAATCACATCCGGTTCCAAATTGGCCGAGGTATCGGTCATAAGCTTAAACAAAATACACACCTCCATACAATCTTGTGAACGATATTAGATTAGCACGAGTGTCACAATATGTCAAGGGCAGCAATGTGACAGTTCGTTTGCATTTTGGCGCAAGATGTGATATATTCTGTCATAACAGCACATCATCAGGAGGTGGAGTTGCTTTGGCATATGATAAGCAGCTTGTGGCAGGGAAACTGAGAAGATGGGAAAAATATCTTAACCGCTTCCGTCTGCCGCAATGGGAAGATATACCGGACTTTGGACTATATATGGAGCAGGTGATAGTCCTGTTGAAAAAATATTTGGATTATCTGCCGCCGGAACTGAAAGAGGAGCAGATAATAACCGCAGCCGCAATAAACAATTACGTCCGCACGAAGGTAATGCCCGGGCCGACCAAAAAGAAGTATTACAGAATACATATTGCGTATCTCATAATAATCTGCTCATTGAAGCAGAACCTTAGCCTTGCAATGCTGCAAAAGATAATCCCCATGGGCATAAACGAGGACGAGGTGAAGGAGATATACGAATCCTTCGCCAAGCGGCACAATTTGGCTGCGCAGTATTTCGTTGAGCAGGTTCGCCTTGCCGCGGCAAGCATACTGGATCACGACGAAAAGAGCGAGCTTGACGCGAAAGACCCGAACGACATGATAACATTCGCGGCGGTGATAAGCTGCTTCTCGCGCCTGCTTGCGGAAAAGCTGCTGCTGCTTGACGGCAAAACTATCGAGAATGGCGGAAGCATAGAAATAGTGGAGTAAAGCATGGGCGAAATAATCATAAGCACTGCAAAAATGGAAGACGCGGAGGCATTGAACCGCATTGAACGCGCAGCGTTCCCCAGCGCCGAAGCCGCCAGCCTTGAATCCTTCAAATATAGGATAGCAAACATAAGCGACTGGTTTTTGAAGGCGGAGGAGGACGGCAAAATAGTCGGCCTTATCAGCTGCCGGCCCGTAGCCATAGAGGGTGTGACGGACGACATGTATGAACC
>CAVDFM010000070.1:0-7324 GCA_963608365.1 bacterium
GTTATAATGTAACCAATGTATAAAATGGGAGGTAAAAAACATGAGCAGCGGCAAAATATTGATAGCTGACGACGACAGGAACGTGCATGAGTCGCTTGGCATTTATCTTAAATCCGAAGGGTTTGAAACCGTGGACGTGTACGACGGCGCGGCGGCAGTGAGCGCGCTGGACGGCGACATTTCGCTTTGCGTTATGGACATAATGATGCCCGTGATGAACGGCATTGACGCCTGCAAGGAAATACGCAAAAACTCGCAGGTGCCCATAATTATGCTCACCGCCAAGGGCGAGGAGATAGACAGAATACTCGGCCTTGAGCTGGGCGCGGACGACTATATCGTAAAGCCCTTCAGCCCGCGCGAGGTAGTGGCAAGGATAAAGGCCGTGCTCAGGCGCACAAGCGAGCAGCAGAGCAACGACGATGGCCGTGTTACCTTAAACGGCCTTGTCATAGACATAAAGAGCTACACCGTAACATTAAAAGGCCAGCCGGTAATATGCACGCCGAAGGAAATAGAGATTCTCTATATGCTCGCTTCCAACCCCGGGCAGGTGTTCACGAGGGAACAGCTTCTCAACAAGGTTTGGGGCTATGATTTCGCCGGCGAAACAAGGACCGTGGATACGCATATAAAGCGCATCCGTGCAAAGCTTGACAATACCGGCCTTAATTGGTCCATAAAGACCATATACGGCGTTGGCTATAAGTTCGAGGTAGAATAAACTATGCTAAAAAGCGTGTTTTTCCGCAAGCTTGTTATAATGCTGTCCGTCGCAATGCTCATTGCGGCGGCCGTTATGCTGGGCGGCTATGTGTTCCTGAGCAAGGACGTTTATGCGGACATAAAGCTGGACGAGCTGCACCCTTCGCTTGATGCGGCGGAGCAGCTTGCCAAGGAATACATGGCGGGCGAAATAGATAAAGACGTGTTTGAACGGCTGGCCGCAAAGCTGCTGCCGTCCAATACCGGTACGGTGCTTTATCTTGACGCGGAAGGAAACACGCTTTTTTATGTGGATAATCTGCTTAATACCGATGCGGAAGGCGCGAAAAAACTGCTGCATGAGCAGATAGTTTCCGCTGAAGGCGGCATGGACGTTAAGCAGAACCGGCTCAGGATGAAAGAGGACAGCTCTGCCCTTGCGCTGGGCTGCCCAATAATCGACGACGACGGGAACATACTCGGCGCGGTGGTGATGCTCAGTTCAATAAAGCTCGTTACCAACGCTACCGGGCGCATGTCCTTGCTCGTGCTGGCGCTTACTACTATAGCCATACCCGTGGCGCTGCTTACCATTGTTTGGCGCGCGAAGAACATTGCCGACCCCATACGCCGCATGAACGACGCCGCAAAGGCGATGGCAAAGGGCGATTTTGACATAAGGCTTGATGAAAATATTCCGGGCGAGGTCGGCGAACTTGCGGGTTCGCTCAATAATCTTTGCGCGGAGCTTGACCACACCATTCGTCAGCTCAGCAGCGAAAAGGGCCAGCTTGATCAGCTGCTGCAAAGCCTTACGGACGGCGTTGTGGCAATAGACGAGCACGGCACGCTTATGCATTACAATTCCGCAATAATGCGCATGTTCGGCGCGGTGAGCGTATCCAAGCGCGAGGAATTGATATCCGATGAAAAGGTATGGAAGGTGTTTGACGAGGTTTTCAATTCCGGCAAGCCCCAGACCATAACCTACCCCATGGCGGGGGACAAGGTGCTATGGATAACCATATCTCCCGTTGTAACGTCTAATCGCGAACGCACGGGCGTTGTGGGCCTGTTTAAGGACATGACGGAGATGGAGCGGGTAGAAAAACTCAGACGGGATTATGTTGCAAATGTTTCGCACGAACTGAGGACGCCGCTCACCGCTGTGAGGGGACTGCTTGAGCCGCTTGCCGACGGAATGGTGAAGGACGAAGCGGACAGGCAGCGGTATTATAAGATAATGCTGCACGAGGTGCTCAGACTCTCTCGCCTTATAACGGACATGATGACGCTCAGCCGCCTGCAATCCGGCACGGAATACATGGAGATAACCCGCGTGGACGTGAATGAGCTGGTGCAGGATATTGCGAGCGCGTATTCTTCAACGCTGGCCGATAAGGGCGTGAATCTTGTGCTTGACTGTCCGCGGCCCGTGCCCGATGCTATGACCGATCCGGACAGGATAGAGCAGGTGCTTGTCATATTGCTGGATAATGCCTCGCGCTACACGCCCAAAGGCGGCACCATAACAATATCTGCCCGCAACGCAAAGGAGAAAATACAGCTCTCCGTGACCGATACCGGCTGCGGCATACCGGAAAGCGATCTGCCGCATATATTCGAACGGTTCTATAAGGTGGATAAGTCCCACAGCGAAGGCGGTACGGGGCTTGGACTGTCGATAGCGCAGTTCATAATGGAAAAGCTCGGCGAAACGATAAGTGTTGAAAGCGAAGTAGGCAAAGGCACATGCTTCACACTCACATTGCAGCGCTATGTACGCAACGCAATAGCATTGGGCCCCGCGGGCGAAAAGCATACCCGCTACGGCGACGATGACGAAAAGGATGAATACGTTCCAAACGATGCCGAAGCGCAGGAAGAGGACGACGGCATAGTGGATGCGCATTACGAAGTGATAGAGCAGCCGCAGAAGGCCGAGAAGACGCAAAAGGCGGAAAAGACGCAGAATAAAGCGGAAAGGCAGGGCAAACGATGAGCCTTTGCAGCATATGCCCGCGCAAATGCGTAGCTGACCGCGCCGAAACGCAGGGCTATTGCGGCGCGCGCGAAAAGGCGCATATTGCCCGCGCTGCGCTGCACCGCTGGGAGGAGCCGATAATAAGCGGCGAACGCGGCAGCGGCACAGTATTCTTCTGCGGGTGCAACCTTAATTGCATATTTTGCCAGAATTATAAAATCAACCACAGCGTGATGGGCATAGAGGCGGATGAAGAAACACTTTGCCGCATAATGCTCGATCTTCAGCGTCAGGGTGCGCATAACATAAACCTTGTTACGCCTGCGCCGCATGTGCCGCTGATAGCGCGCACAATACCGCTTGCGCGCCAAGCGGGGCTGACGATACCGATAGTTTATAATACCAACGCATACGAAACGGTGCAAACGCTGAAAATGCTTGAAGGGCTTATAGATATATATCTGCCGGATTTTAAGTATGTCTCAGCACCGCTTGCAAAGAAATACAGCGATGCGGAGGATTATTTTGATATTGCTGCGAAGGCGATTGCCGAAATGTACAGGCAGGTTGGAAACATAAAGCTGGATGAAAACGGCATGGCGGCCTCCGGCGTGCTGATACGGCACATGGTGCTGCCCGGCTGCGTTGACGATACGCGGCGGGTGCTGGACTATATTTCAGCCAATTACCCGAAAAATGTCTATATATCGATAATGAGCCAGTATGCACCGCCGAGGGACGATCTGCCCAGGCCCATCAACCGCCGCATAACAAAAGGCGAGTACGATAGAGCCTTGGATTATGCCATAAGCAAGGGCTTTGAAAACGTGTTCATACAGCGGCGCAATTCGGCAGACCTTTCATATACGCCGGATTTTGATGCGGACGTAATATTTGACCCGATAAAGCGGGCATAAAACCGGCAGAACAAGGGCAAATATGAACGGACTATTAACTTTAGTAATATTTGCTTAAAAAAGATTGCAAAGCGCAACATATAGTGTTACCATAACATCAGCGAAAGAAAGCGGGTCGTGACAATCGCAGTCATCTTCATTATTGTTTTCCTCCAACCATAAACAATCGGTGAATGGCGGGAAGGGGCAATCCGCAGTTCACCACCAATAGCTGACGACCCGAATCAAAGAGACTCTTAACATGGGTCTCTTTTTTTATGCATATGAATAACGGAGCAAAACCGCTAAAGGGGGACGGAAGCATATGGGGCGCGTGAGGGCGGCGTTTAACGCGGCGATGTCGGCGGCTGTGGCCGCGTTTATGGTAATAATGAGCATACAGGCGTATAAGGAGTTGTTTGTGCGGGAAATAGAGCCGCCCGTGAAGCAGCGCACGGGCATAATAAACGTTTGGCATGTGGTCAAATACAAGCCGTATTCCGGCAGCGTAAGCACAATAATGGCCGACGCCGCAAGAAGGCTTGAAAAGAAGGAATACGGCGTGTTTTACAGCGTGGAAGGAATGACGGAGGAGGAATACATAAAGCGGATCGGGCGCGGCGAAAAGCCGGACGTGATATCCTTCCCTGCGGGGCTTATAGACGCGGACGGGTTAAGTGAGCTTGACGCGGAGAATTATGCTGAAATAAGCGGCGAACTGCTGCGCGCAGGCAGCAGCGAAGGCAGGTTGTATGCAATACCATACGAGCAAAGCCCATGCGTGCTGATAGAGAATAACGAACTATCGAAGAAAATAGGAATAAGCTTAGATGAAGGCGACGTGGATGCGGCGGCTATACTTGCGGCGGTAAACGGGGCGGATGGCAGCGCGATAAAGCAGAGCATACTGTCCGGCAGGGCGGAAAGATGGGCGATGATAGGCGCAGAGGGCGAATGTCGCGACACAGCGGCGTTTAAGGAAGGCAAGGCGGCGCTTTGCATAGACGATGTGCGCACGGCGCGCGAACTGAGTATGCTGAGCGAGCGGGGCAAGGGGTTTAACTATACTGTGCACGGCATAACGGGCCAGTACGGAAACGCCCAGCTTATCGCAATTCCGTATACCGAGGATGAATGGGTGAGGGAACATGCGGAAAAGCTGATACAGCTTTTGATTACGCCAAAATATAGCCTGAAGATAGCTCAAACGGGGCTTTATCCATCAGCGCCCTATGAAGATAAGGCGGAGAGCGCAAGCCCCGTGGATGCGCAGAAATTGCTCAGCGGCACGCCGTGCGTGAACGCATTTTTGCTGAACCGGTATAAGAATGCCATTGCGGAGGAAGCCGAGCGCGCGCTTTCGGGCGACAGCGAGGCAAATAAGGCCATAGTTAAAAGATATGGCGAGCTTTTTGACTGAGTATTGTGAAAAGGGCAAAAATAAAGTAAAATTAAGTTGGTGAAATACTGCTTGTTGGGAGAATGAGTAATGAAAGAACTGCCTTTTGAATTAAAACGGATGCTTGATGCACTAAACGCAAAGGAGAACGTGCCCATGGCGCAGTACACCTCCTTCAAAACGGGCGGTAATGCGCGCATATTGGCCGAGCCGGACACGGCGGAGCATGCGGCGGAGCTTATGCGCCTGATAGAAGCGGAGGGCATAGAGCATTACGTTATAGGCAACGGCACAAATCTTTTGATAAGCGATAACGGGCTTGATGCGATAGTTGTGCGCATAGGCGAAAAAATGGCGAACGTTGAGCGCAGCGGCCGCACGATAGTCGCGGGCGCTGGCGCAAGCTACGCGGCAATGGCAAAGCAAAGCGTGCAAGCGGGCCTGATGGGGCTTGAGTGGGCGGCAGGCATACCGGGCACGGTGGGCGGCGCGGTCGCTATGAACGCCGGCGCATACGGCGGGGAGACAGTGGACACGCTGAAAACCGTTACCTATGCGGAAAACGGCGCAATAATAAAAGAAACCGTGGATAAGAACGCGTTTGGGCACAGGCTTAGCCCATACAGCGCGCCGGAACGCATAGTGATAGAGGCGGAGTTTGAACTGACCGAAGACGATGGCGGCGCATACGAAAGAATGACGGATTACAATAAGCGCAGGCGCGAAAAGCAGCCAATAAGCTACCCAAGCGCCGGATGTATATTCAAACGGCCGGAAGGCTACTTTGCCGGCGCATTGATAGATCAGGCCGGGCTGAAGGGAACGCGCATAGGCGGCGCGGAGGTTAGTACGCTGCACGCGGGCTTTATAATAAACGCTAGCGGGGCAACTTCGCGCGATGTATATGAACTGATACGATTAGTGCAGCAAAAGGTGAAGGAACACAGCGGCGTGCAGCTTGAAACGGAAGTAAAGCTGCTTGGTGAATTCTAAGGAGGAACGGATGGAACTTATAATAGTCACAGGCCTGTCCGGCGGCGGAAAGACGCAGGCGCTCAGGTGCCTGGAGGACATGGGCTATTTCTGCGTGGACAATCTGCCGTGCGCAATGGTTGGCGGATTTGTGCAGCTTTGCCGCGATTCAAAGCCGCCCGTTGAAAAGGCCGCCGTGGTTATAGACAGCCGCGAAAGCGTTTTCGCGGGAGAGGTGCAGCAGGCGCATATGCAGCTATGTATGCTGCCCGTCAATTTCCATATATTGTATCTTGAATGCCGCGACGATGTGCTTGAACGGCGCTATAACGAAAGCCGCCGCCCGCATCCGCTTAACCGCGACATACGTGAAGGCATAAAGGAAGAACGCGAGTTGCTCTCCTTCTTCCGCGACAGGGCGGAATATATAATAGACACAAGCGACTTAAAGCCGATGGAGCTAAGAAGAAAGCTTGAAGAATACTTCAACGGGGATAAAAAGGCCGAGTTCCAGCTGATAATAGAAAGCTTTGGCTATAAGCGCGGCGTGCCGTTTGAGGCGGATATGGTGTTCGATATGCGCTTCAGCCCCAATCCGTTCTATGAAGCGGAATTGAGGGGGCTCAGCGGCAGGGACAAGCCCGTGCGGGACTTTATTGAGGCGGACGAAACATACGAAAGCTTTATAAATCAAACCGAGTCGATGCTGAGGGAGCTTATCCCCGCATTTGTAAAACAGGGCAAGCGCAGGCTGCTTGTGGCCTTCGGCTGCACGGGCGGCAGGCATCGTTCCGTATGCGCGGCGGAGGAAATGCACAAGCGGTTGAAGGATAGCTACTCGGCGCGCCTTATACACCGCGACGCGGGCATAGAGGCGGCGGACATACAGGAGCGCACAGGGGGAAAGGGAGAAAGCTGATGTCTTTTTCATCCACGGTTAAGGACGAATTGGTCGGCATAAAAACGCAAAGCCGCGAAGAAAGGCTTAGCATACTGTGCGGCTTGACGCATACCGCGGCGGCGGTCACGCTGGGCCGGGGCGGGCTGGGCATAGAATACGTGAGCGAAAGCGAAAACGTGGCGGAGCTTGCCCGCGCGCTGACGGCGGAACTGTATGGCCTTAACGCTTCGTTTTCCACCCGCAAGCAGGAAGGCTTGAAGCGCAGCAGCATAATTGTGCATGTTTCCGGCGAAGGGTGTCGGCAGCTGCTTATTGATTGCGGCAGCCTGCCAAATGATGACGACGAGGACTTTCAGCCCGGCAAAATACCCGAAAGCATGGCCGAAAGCGACGAGCGCATGCGCTGTTTGCTGCGCGGCGCATTCCTTGGCGGCGGCTCCGTGAGCGATCCCAAGAAGGGCTATCAT
>CAVDFM010000070.1:7440-10408 GCA_963608365.1 bacterium
AAGGAAGGCGAAAGCGTATCCGATTTTCTCAGCCTTGTCGGCGCAATGAACGGCACAATGGAATTTGAACAGATACGCGTGCTGCGCTTCATGGCGAACGACATAAACCGCCGCACAAATTTTGAGGATGCCAATATGCAGAAGGCGGCTATGGCGTCCGCCCAGCAAAGGATGGACATACAGCTTATAATAAAAGAACAGGGCATAGAAAGCCTTGGCGATAAGCTTAGGCAAACGGCGGAGGCAAGGATAAATAATCCCGAAGCCACGCTGATAGAGCTTGCGAAGGAACTGGACATAACAAAATCCTGCCTTACGCACAGGCTTAAAAAGCTGTCCCAAATGGCGGAGGATATACGCCTGCACGGCAGCGGGGCAATTGAAGGAACGGGAGAGGAGAATATATGAGCGGTTTTACGCATCTGCATGTGCATACGGTATACAGCTTGCTTGACGGGGCGTCCAAAATACCGGCGCTTGTTTCGCGCGCGAAGGAACTGGGCATGGATTCCATTGCCATAACAGATCACGGCGTGATGTACGGCGTGATAGATTTCTATAAGGAATGCACAAAGCAGGGCATAAAACCCATACTGGGCATGGAGGCCTATGTTGCGCCGGCCTCGCTTTACGATAGGGAGGGCGTAAGGGAATATAACCACCTTATTCTGCTTGCAAAGAACCAAACCGGCTATAAAAACCTTATGAAGCTGAGCTCCATAGCTTTTGTGGACGGGTTTTATTATAAACCAAGGATAGATTACGATATACTTGAAAAGTATCACGAAGGGCTTATATGCCTTTCCGCGTGCCTTGCGGGCAGCATACCGCAGGCGCTGCTGAATGGCCGCTACGATGACGCGCGTGCGCTCGCACTCAGACTCAAGCGCGTATTTGGCGACGATTTTTATATTGAACTACAAAACCACGGCCTGCCGGAGCAGCTGGAGGTGCTGCCAAAGCTTGCCAATTTGGCGCGGGAGCTGGACATAAAGGCCGTTGCCACGAACGATATCCATTATGTGGATAAGGCCGATGCCGAGGCGCAGGATTTGCTGCTTTGCATACAAACGGCTAAATATGTGGACGACGAAAACCGCATGCGCATGAGCGCGGATGAGTTTTATCTTAAAAGCGAAGAAGAGATGCGCGCCGCGCTGAAAGGATATGAATACGCCGTTGAAAACACGCGGGAGGTTGCGGACAAGTGCAATGTGACCATAGCGTTCGGCGAAAGGCACCTGCCCGGCTTTACCGCGCCCGACGGCATGGATAATTTTGAATATCTTAAAAAGCTTTCCGAAGAAGGGCTTGTGAAGAAAATGCCCGATGCCGACGACGCCGCGCGGGAGCGGCTGAATACGGAACTTGAAATAATTCGCAAAATGGACTTTGTGGACTATTTCCTTATAGTGCGGGACTTTGTGGCATTTGCGCACAGCAAGGGCATATCCGTGGGCCCCGGCCGCGGCAGCGGCGCGGCGAGTTTGGTTGCCTATTCGTTGGACATTACGGACGTTGATCCGCTTTTGTACGATCTTCCGTTTGAGCGTTTTCTTAATCCGGAGCGCGTATCCATGCCGGACTTTGATATAGACTTTTGCGTTGAAAGGCGGCAGGAGGTCATAGACTACGTTTTTGAAAAATACGGCAAGGATAACGTGTCCCAGATAATCACGTTTTCAACCCTTGCGGCAAGGGCGGTTGTGAAGGACGTTGGCCGCGCGCTGAGGGTGCCGCTGCAGGACGTGAACAAAATAACCAAGCTTATCCCAAGGACAGTCGATATGACGCTGAGCAAGGCGCTCGAAGTATCGGCTGAGCTGAAAGAGCTTTACGATAACGACCCGATGGTGACCAAGCTTATAGATCTTTCCTTAAAGCTTGAAGGCTTGCCGAGGAACCCGGGTACTCATGCGGCGGGCGTTGTTATAAGCGCGGAGCCTATAAGCGAATTTGTGCCGCTTCAGCGCAACGGGGACATTATTACAACTCAGTTTTATAAAGAAATTATAGAAGAACTGGGCCTGTTGAAGATGGACTTCCTTGGGCTCAGGACGCTTACCGTTATACGCGATACGCTTGATTTTATACGGGAACAGGGCAAAAAGGTGCCCGATAAGGAGCTGAAGGACTATACGGATAGGCGGGTATACGAAATGATATCCGCGGCCGATACGGACGGCGTGTTCCAGCTTGAATCCGCGGGCATGAAGCAGTTCATGCTGCAGCTTAGGCCCGGCTGCCTTGAAGACCTTATTGCGGGAATTTCGCTCTTCAGGCCCGGCCCCATGGACCAGATACCCAAGTACCTTTCCGGCAAAAACCATCCGGATCAGGTAACGTATCTCAGCGAAAAGCTGCGCCCCGCGCTTAAAGCCACATATGGCTGCATGGTGTATCAGGAGCAGGTCATGCGCATAGTGCGCGACGTGGCGGGCTATTCAATGGGCCGCAGCGACCTTGTGCGCCGCGCAATGGCAAAAAAGAAGCACGATGTTATGCAGAAGGAAAGGCATAACTTTGTATACGGCATAGAGGAAAACGGCGTCGTCAGCGTGCCTGGAGCAGTGCGGAACGGCGTGGACGCTGACACGGCGAATAAGATATTCGACGCTATGGCGGACTTTGCATCCTATGCGTTCAATAAGCCGCATGCGGCATGCTATGCCGTGCTTGCGTACAGAACGGCTTATCTAAAGGCATATTACCCCGTTGAGTTTATGACGGCAATGCTGAATAGCTTCATAAGCAACGTTGACCAGCTTGCGGGCTACATAAGCACCGCGCGCCGCATGGGCATAACCGTGCTGCCGCCGGACATAAACAAAAGCCGCGAAAAATTCAGCGTGGAGGACGGCAAGATTCGCTTCGGCCTTGCGGGTATACGCAATGTGGGCGAAGGGGCGATGAAGGATATTATAAAAGAGCGCGATTGCGGCGGAAATTTCACGGATTTTATGGACTT
>CAVDFM010000071.1:0-5570 GCA_963608365.1 bacterium
GCACACACCACGAAAATCCCTGTCGATATCCCGGTTGGAGAATCGCAAAATCTCCAACCCAAGAGACATCAGGAATTGAGAACGTTCCGCATCATAAGCAAGCCCCTGAGGTTCATAATGCTGAGAGCCATCCAATTCAATGACCAGTCTGGCCGAAGCACAGTAAAAGTCCACGATGAATCTGCCGATAATCCGCTGTTTATAAATTTTTACTGGATATTTGCGGAGAAAAAGGTACCAAAGCTTACGCTCGTGGGGTGTCATCTCCCTGCGAAGCCGCCGGGCATTTTCTAATTGAGTATTGTCTTTTGGTATAGTCATTGTTTGCCCTCTCCGTCCTCGCTGCGCTCGGCCACCTCTCCCAAAGGGAGAGGCAAGGGATGCTCGCACGGCACACCGAAAGGTGTATAGAAGTGCGCCCTTTATCAGCTCGGCAAATTGGAGTTTACCGCTCGATACGGTAGTATTTGAATGTTTCATCTTCTCCGACAAAGCGAAAGCCTACCTTTTCCAGCACATGCTGACTCCGGGTGTTTTTCCTGATGGTATCTGCGTTTACCGCAGCCATTCCCAACTCGTCAAAGGCGGTTTTTACCGCCAAACGTTCTGCCTGCGTTCCGTATCCCTTTCCCTTCACCGCGTCGTTTTGCATATGGATACTCAGGGAACATTCTTTTTTATCATGGTCGATCTGCTTCAATTGCAATTCCCCGATCACCTTATCCCCAAGCATGATCGCAAACAGTCTGCGTGAAGCGTCCTGCCCCTTCATATCAAAATATCGATTTACCGCAGCTTCGTCATAAACATAGGGCTGAAACAGGTGCATATCCATATAGATAGACGCATCATTCGTCCAATGCTTGTACAGTTCGTGACAGAGTTCTCGCGTCATCGCCTTTAACTGAATTGTTGGCATGTTAGGCCTTACCTACCTTATTATTCCGACTTATTGCTTTGTTTCATTCTATCATGTGGCTTTAATATATGCAAGAACAGTCCCGGCAGACATTACTGCCGGGACTGAAACTGCCTTACGACCACCCGCCTTTTTCCCGCGGGGTTTATTTTTTAGCCTAATTCTTCAAAAATTACCGGCAGGTCATGTGTGTCACAGGAACAGCTTCGCTTTCTCCTCGCTCAGCTTTTCCACCTTGGCGATATATGTGCTTATCTCCTTTGGTGCGGGCACGCGCTCCACGCGGCGCGCCGCATCGTATACGCATTTGGTCATTGCGCCCGCCCCGTGGGACATTATGGCGGTGGTATCCTCCATCATGTCTATGTTATATATGCATTCCGTGCCGGGCTTGGCATAGCCCACGTTTTCAAGATTTCCGCTCATGTATTTCTGGCGGTACATATAATACGGCCGCATGCCGAGCCGCGCCGCAGCTTCGCTGCCCATATGCACCATGTGCTCTACTTCCTCCGCCTCCGCCATGGGATACTTTTCCCCTTCCGTAACAAGGCGGCTTGAACGCTTGAGCGCAAGCGTATGCACGGTAAGGTTCTCCGGCGCAAGCTTTGTTATTTCGTTAAGCGTATGCTCCATGTCCGCCGCATGCTCGCTGGGAAGGCCGGCTATAACGTCCATATTTATGTTATCAAAGCCCATGTCCCGCGCCATGCCGAACGCGGCAATAATGTCCGCGCTTTTATGGCTGCGGCCTATCAGTTCAAGCGTTGCGTCGTTCATGGTCTGCGGATTTATGGAAAGCCTGCTCACGCCGTATTTTTTCAGCACGCTCAGCTTTTCCTTCGTTATCGTGTCCGGCCGGCCCGCCTCAACGGTAAATTCCCCGTCAAATCCCGCGTATGCTTCAAGCGCATAGGCAATAAGGCCGTCCAGCTCATCCGCCGTAAGCACGGTTGGCGTGCCGCCGCCTATGTACATCGCGCGTATTTTGCGGCCCGCCTGCTTCAGTATGGCGGAGCCAAGCGTTATATCCTTTTTAAGCGCGGCAAGATAGGCCGCCATGTCCGTCTTTTTTGTCCGCACCTGGGAGGCAAAGCTGCAATACAGGCAGCGCGATGCGCAGAACGGTATGCCTATGTATATATCCGCATCCTTCTCCGTTTGGCTGTCAAGAATGGGCTGCTGCACGGCGTTTATGGTCCTTGCCAGGGCAAGCTTTTCTTCGCTCACGTCAAAGTCCTGCCGCATCATTCTTATCGCTTCCGCTTCGCCGTGGCGCGTGCACAGTTCCCTCAGCAGCCGCGTGGGCCGTATGCCCGTAAGCGAGCCCCACGGCGGCATGAAGCCGTATACGTTTGCCATTGCCCTGAACGCGGCTATCTTAACCGCGCGTTTTTCACGCCGCTTTATTTCAAGCGCGTCCGCCCCCTGCGGTATAACGCAGTCCCATTCGTAAACGGCCATGCCTTTGGCTACGTTCACCCGCGCGCGGGCATGGCGCTCAGTACCGCTGCCTTCAAGCGTAACGCAAACGTCCGCCGCGGCGTTCTCCGCCTCGGTTATTTCCTCTTTTGCCAAAAATAGCCGAAGCTCGTCGGCTATATCGGCTATATACTCGGTTTTGTTTGTGTATAGGCTTATCATTTGTCCTTACCCCAGCGGCGCATAAACGGGTTATGCTCCCGCTCGAACTGCAGCGTTGTCGCGCCCATGTGGCCGGGGTAAACTTCATAATCGCCATCCAGCGTGAAAAGCTGATTGCCTATGGAATCAAGCAGTTCATCATGATCCCCGCCGGGGAAATCGCTGCGGCCTATGCTGCCATGGAACAGGCAGTCGCCCGTGAACACGGCCTTCCTTTCGCCGTCAACTATGGCATAGGATACGCTGCCCTTGGTATGCCCGGGCGTGTACAGCACGCGGATGTCAAACCCCGCCTCATGTATGGTCTCGCCGCCCCTCAGCTTAACGTCCGCATTGCAGGGGGGTATATCTATATGCGCCATTGCGCACAGATTGATGCTGGGGTCCCTAAGACCCGCTTCGTCGATTTCATGTATATATACCTTTGCGCCGTACTGCTTCTGAAGATCGGCAACGCTTACTATATGGTCAAAATGCCCGTGGGTCAGCAGCACAGCCGTTGGCTTTACGCCAAGCTCGCAAAGCTTTCTGTTCACAAGCTCGGTATCTGACGGGTCTATTATTATGCATTCGCCCGCGTTTTTGCCGTATACTATATATGTATTCACCCCGACGGGGCCGGTTATAAGGGATGCTATTTCCATGATGTTAAAATGTCCTTTCGCTGTCCAGTAATATTGTTACGGGGCCGTCGTTTATAAGCTGCACCTTCATCTCCGCGCCGAATATGCCCGTTTCAACGTGCACCTTTTCGCTCAGCTTCGCTATCGCCTTCTCATAAAGCGGTATCGCCTTTTCGGGCCGTGCCGCGCGGATGAAGCTGGGGCGCTTGCCGTGCCGCGCGTCGCCATAAAGCGTGAACTGGCTTACAAGCAGTATCTCCCCGCCCGCATCTATAATGGAGCGGTTCATTTTGCCCGCTTCATCTTCAAATATTCTAAGCCCCGTGAGCTTATCGCAAATGTAGTCAAGGTCCTTATCGGTGTCGTTTTCGTCAATGCCTATCAGCACCATGAACCCTTTGCCTATTTTGCCGTTTACCTTTCCGTCTATGGTCACGCTTGCGCTGTCCACGCGCTGCACCACGGCTCTCATTTTTCTAATCCCCCGTTATGCGTTTATTCTGTATACGTCGTTCACGGTGCGTATTTTGCGCATGCCCTTCATAATGCTGTCAAGCTGCGCCGCGCCGGATACATTGAACGTAAGCTGCACGGTCACAATATCCTCCGTGGTTTTTGCGTTCATAGCCAGTATGCTTATGTTCAGATTCATAAGCAGCTGCGATATTTCCATCAGCAGTCCCGGCCGCTCCCCGGCAACGATATGTATAGTAACGGGGTAGCTTGCCTTTTCCGTGCTTGCCCATTCAACGTCTATAAGCCGTTCTTTATCAAGCATCAAATCGGTCATGTTCGGGCAGTCCGCGCGATGTATCGATACGCCGCGGCCGCGGGTAATGTAGCCCACTATCTTGTCCCCCGGCAGCGGGCTGCAGCAATGCGCAAAGCGCACCGCCATGTTAGGCTCTCCCTTCACAACCACGCCGTGATGCGATACGGCGTTCTGCACGCGCTGCTCTTCCTTCTGCTCAAGCTTTGCCGCAAGCTGGTTAGCCTTTTCTTCCTTGCGGTATTGCTCTATCAGCTTATGCAGCACCTGTCCCGTGGTTATGCCACCGTAGCCTATCGCCGCGTATATATCCTCAATATCGTTCATGTTGAACCGCTTGAGGAGGTCTTCATAATAGCTTTTCTTTGTCAGTTCGCCAAGCTGCCTGCCCTGCCGCTTTGCGGCTTCGCTGAGCATTTCTTTGCCGCGGATTATGTTTTCCTCGCGGTTGGCCTTTTTGAACCATTGGCGTATTTTTGCCTTGGCCTGCTGGGTTTTTACTATTTTGAGCCAGTCGCGGCTCGGGGTTGCGTTGGGCGCGGTTACGATTTCGCAAACGTCGTTATTCTTCAGCTTGTAATCAAGCCTTACTATCGCGCCGTTTACCTTTGCATGCTGAACATGGTTGCCAACGTTTGAATGGATGCGGTACGCAAAGTCCAGCGGGGTGGAACCCGTAACAAGGTCAATTATCTGCCCGCGCGGCGTAAGCACATATACATAGTCGCTGAAGAAGTCCTTGCGGATGCTTTCAACAAATTCCTTTGTGGTATCCGCGTAGTTTTCAAGCTCCAGCGCTTCCCTCAGCCATGCAAGCTTGCTGTCCAACTCGTCCTGATTGGCGCGCCCTTCTTTATACATCCAGTGCGCCGCTATGCCGTATTCGCTCGTGCGGTGCATTTCGTATGTTCTTATCTGTACCTCGAACGGCAAACCGGTATCGGAAAACAGCGTTGTGTGCAAAGACCTGTACATATTGGTCTTTGGCATGGCTATATAATCCTTGAACCTGCCGGGCACAGGCTTCCATATTGCATGGATTATGCCCAGCGCCGCGTAACAATCGTTTATCGTGTTCACTATAACGCGCACGGCTATAAGGTCATATATCTCCGCAAGGTTTCTGTTTTGCCTGAGGAACTTTTTATATATGCTGTATAGGTGTTTCGGCCTGCCGTTCACCTGCGCCTGTATGCCGGCGGCGGCAAGCTGCTCCTCTATCGTTTTTATGGCCTTGTTGAGCGTAAGCATGCGCTCCCGCCGCTGCGGCTCTATCTGCTTTTCAAGCGCGGCGTATTCTTCCGGCATAAGGTAATGGAAGGCAAGATCCTCCATTTCGCACTTTATTGCGCCCATGCCGAAGCGGCTTGCGAGCGGCGCATAAACGTCCAGCACCTCCCGTGCTTTGCGCTGACGCTTTTCTGGCTTACAGTATTCAAGCGTGCGCATATTGTGCAGCCTGTCCGTCAGCTTTATTATAACAACGCGAACGTCCTTGGCTATGGCAAGGAACATCTTCCTCAGGTTTTCCGCCTGCGCTTCTTCTTTGCTTATAATATCGCTTTTGCCGGTTTTGGTCAGCTTTGTTACGCCGTCCACCATTTCCGCAATGTCC
>CAVDFM010000071.1:5580-10364 GCA_963608365.1 bacterium
GTCCGTGCCGAATTCGCGGGCAATATCCTCAACCGTTATACCTTCGCAGTCCTCCACCACGTCGTGAAGAAGGCCCGCTATAACGGTGTTGGTATCCATGCCCATTTCAAACAGCATTTTGGCCACGGCCAGCGGATGGATTATATACGGTTCGCCGGATTCGCGCTTCTGCGGCAGGTGCGCTTTGTATGCAAAGTTCATGGCCTTTTTAAGCCGCGCCATATCGTCCGCGCTGAACTTTTCCGCGCAGGCCTTTTCAAGCTCGTCCATCAGCATCCTTACTTCCTCGTCGTCTATAAGATGATGCTCCGATGCGTCGACCATTTTGTCTATGTTCACTTCGCTCATACCGTCCAGCCGCATTTCATCGTTATTGTCTATTATCTTTTCATTGCTCATTCCGGCAAACCTCCTTTCCGTATATGCTCGCTCTTTTTATCAGTATACTATGGAAGCCTTAACGTCGTAGCCTTCAAGCGCGGCCGCGCCGTTAAGTTCGCTCTTGAGCTCTATCGCGAAGCGAACGGCAATGACCTCGCCGCCCATCTGCTCAATAAGCTTTATCGCCGCAAGCGCCGTGCCGCCGGTCGCCAGCAGATCGTCCACAACCACTACCCTCTGCCCCTTTTGAATGGCGTCGGTATGTATTTCCAGCGAATCCGTGCCGTATTCAAGGGAATATTCATAGCTCACCGTTTCGCAGGGGAGCTTGCCGGGCTTCCTCGCCGGCACAAAGCCCGCGCCCAGTGCGTAAGCAAGTGCGCTGCCCATTATGAAGCCGCGCGCCTCCGGCCCGACCACCACGTCCACCTGCTTGTCCTTCAGTTCGTCCGCCATATCGCTTATAAGCTGATGGAACGCCGCAGGATCCTTAAAAAGCGTGGTAACATCGCGGAACAGTATTCCGGGTTTTGGGAAATCGGGTATGGTGCGAATGGTATCTTCAAGCTTCATGGTTTGCCTCCTCGTATAGTTGCAAGTACATATCGTTCATCTCCCTTAGGGAGTTAAGCGCAAAAAAAGTCCGGCTTTCTTCAAGCGAGCGCTTTGGCGGGTCCTTTTCGACCCTTATGCCGCCGCTGCCCTTTGTAACAAAGCCCAGTTCATAGAACACGTCTGCCGCCAGCGCGCAATGGCACCGCGGGGCGTTTGTCGCGGCGCAGAGCGCGTCCGCCATGGCGTTTATGTTATAAAACCTTCCAACAGTGCAGCGCAGCGCCTTATATAGCGCAATAAAATCCGCCCTGTCCCGCGGTATACCCTCTATCAGCTCGTCCGTTTCCGCCGCGTTCGGCTTAGCTGCATAAAGCGCAGCATCCCCGTTCATTTGGCGTAGTGCGCCTGGTATGCCGCTGCTTGTTGCGGTATCGAAAACTATTATGTTTTTGTAGCGGCTTATGTCCATATCCGCAATGCTCGGCGCAAGCACCGCCGCATTGTATGCGCATATGCTTTTCGCGTTGCTGCCGAAGCTTACGTCCATCCGGCTCCAAATGCCGCGCGCTTTAAGCAGCGCGCACAGCCGCTTTGCTCCCGCCGCCGTGAAGCAGAGCGCTATGGTGCCCATCGCGCTTGCGTCAACAAGCTCGATAAGCTTTTCCTCCGTGTCCGCGAACTCAAGCCCGCTTACGGCACGGGTATTATTATACAAAACATTTTTGCATATTGCATCAACAAATTTGCCCTTTTGCCTGTCTATCCACGCATTTACGTCGTTAGGCTCGGCACAGCGCAGATTTTTTATGTTCAGCTGCAATTCGCTACGCCCCATGAACGTGTTTATGTTTGGGGTATACACGGCGTCGCACCTGTCCATATCCAGCATATTTCTGAATTCCGCGCCGGAATTGAAATACACGGCGTTTATATATTGCTCGTCCCGCGTAACGTGGCAGCGCACATGCTTGCCTTCGCACCCTATGCGTTCCATATTGGCAAGCCTTACCCCGCGGCTGAGCACCACCGGCTGCGGATTGCCCGCGCCAAAGGGTTCCAGCATGCTAAGCTCCTCCGCAAAGCGCTTCGTGATGCCGCCCAGCTCCATTTCAAAATCATACTGCGCGCTGGGTATAAACTTCTCCTCCGGCTCGTTATGCCAAAGGTAATCGTCCATCGCCGCGCGGAATTCGTCTATGTCCTTTTGCTGCATGGTAAGCCCGGCGGCATACGCATGCCCGCCGAAGCGGGAAAAGAACCGCTCGCATGATGAAAGCGCATCGTGAATATTCACCCCGCTTATGCTGCGGCACGACCCCGTAACAGTATCTTTGCCGCTCAGCAGCACCGTGGGCCTATAAAACCGCTCCGCTATCCTTGCCGCCGCAATGCCTATAACGCCCGCGTTCCAGTCCTCCCCGTGCAGCACTATGCAGCGCCGCTTGGTCAGGTCCTCATTGGCCAGCTTTTCGCAGGCGGCGTTGAATATGCCGCTTTCCTCCGCCTTGCGCTTGGCGTTCAGCTCGTCGAGCTTTGCCGCCAGCTTCGCCGCGTTCTCCCGCTCCGTTTCCATAAGCAGGCTTACTGCCGCGTCCGCTTCCTCTATGCGGCTTGCGGCGTTGAGCCGCGGCGCTATTCTGAAGCCGAAATCGCCCGCGCTCACGTCCTGCAATTTTGTTTGAGATACGGAGCAGAGCGCCTTTATCCCCTCCGGGCATTTACCGCGGCGTATATCCTTGACCGCAAGCGCGGCAAACACGCGGTTTTCCCCCGTGAGCGGAACAATATCCGCAACCGTTGCAATGCCCGCAAGCGGTATGTATTCCCTTGCCGCTTCGCGGCCGAGCAATGCCTCCGCCACCTTGCACGCAAGCCCCGCGCCGCATATATGCCAGTTTGGGTATTCGTCCGCATTGTTGCAAAGTATCAGCGCTTCACACTTGGGCAGCATGTCGCCCGGAATATGATGGTCGGTAACTATGACCTCCATGCCAAGCTCGTAGCAGCGCTCCGTTTCCGCCGCAGACTTAACGCCGTTATCTACCGTTATTATAAGATTCGCGCCCATGTTGAAAAGCTGCTCCGCGCTTTTCATGGTCATGCCATAGCCGTCCTCATGCCGCGAAGGTATCCTGTATTACGCATTCGCGCCAAGCCGCCTGAGGCAACTCAGCATTATTGCCGTCGCGCACACGCCGTCGGCGTCATAGTCGCCGAATACGACTATTTTTTCGCCCAGGTCTATCGCTTTTCTTATGCGCGCTACGGCCTTATCCATATCCTTCAAAAGATATGCGTTCTCCAGCGCGCTTTCGGAAGGGTTGAGGAAATTCGCTGCCTCGTCGCAGTCCGCAATTCCCCTGGACAGCAGCAGTTCCGCCGTCCGCGGGCTGATGCACAGTTCTTCCGCCATTTCGCGCACGCGCTCACGCGGCTGCTCCTGCGCCTTGCATACCAGCCTAAGCATTGTCCCGTCCTCCTTCCGTGGTAATAAGCTGCGGTTATGTACCGCCGTGTTCACAACGGTTTAATTATACCATAAAACAGCTTATCTACATAGGAAAACTTAATGCTTACGCCGCATTTATTGCCTTCAGCGCGCCACGGCCCGCGTTACCATTGCGCACAGCATACCTGCAAGCAGACCTATGCCCATATCGCTGAGCATTGCCATATTCAGCGCAAAGCTGCCGCTTAATATTGAAAACACGGCATAGGCAAGCATTGCGTAAATAAGCCCCGCCGCCCCGCCGAAAAGCCACGCGCGGCTGCCGCAGCCCCTTTGCGCAAAGAATCCCGCCGCCGCTGCGCCTATCACCTTTATTGCCGCATTAACGATCGGTATCAGCTCCACGCCGACCACCTGTTTCCACATCAGCGCCGCAAAAATAACTATCAGCGCAACGCTCACCACGCATCCTATAAACGCCGCCTTCAGCAGCGTAAGCACAACGGGCGCATTTGCCGCCTTTCCCCTTGCCATATAACGTCACCTCCCAAGCCTATGTGCTTATCATTATTCACTTTTATGCGCCCATATGATAAGATATAGCAAACCGCTTACAAAGGAGACTGCACATATGGATTTTCTGGAACTGGCTGCAAAGCGTTATTCCGTAAGGAAGTTTAAGGAAGAGAAGGTTCGTCAGGAGGATCTTGATAAAATACTGAAGGCCGGCATGCTCGCCCCCACGGCACACAACGAACAGCCGCAGCGCATTTTGGTCATAAACAGCGACGAAGCGCTTGAGAAGCTGAAGAAATGCACGGCGTGCCATTTCAATGCGCCCACGGCCCTGCTTATTTGCAGCGACAAGGACGCCTGCTGGACGCGCAAGTACGACGGCAAAAAGAGTTACGACATAGACGCGGCAATAGTAACCACGCACATGCTGCTGGAAGCCGAAAACATAGGCGTTGGCACGACATGGGTAATGCATTTCCGTCCGCAAGCGGTGCGCGAGGAGTTTGCCCTGCCCGATAATTACGAAGCATCAGCCATGCTGATGATGGGCTATCCCGCACCCGATGCCGAGCCTTACCCCGGCCACTTTGAGTTCAAGGACGAAAAAGAGCTTGTGTTTTATAATGAGTTTTGAGCATTGACACTCGACATAAATCGACATTATAATAAAGTCGGTGCCTGCCAAGCACGGTAGACGGTCGGCCACACTCCTACCCTATTTTTAGCGGAAAGGAGGTGACCCGAAGATGAGTTGGGGAGAGCTTTTTGCTTTTCTGATGTTCGTCTTGGAACTTCTCAAGTTTTTCTGGCGAATTCTATGCTCTGTCATAAGATTCATGTCCAAAAAGAGAAGTAACCGTCGCTCTGCCAAGTAACGGTTATT
>CAVDFM010000072.1:0-10234 GCA_963608365.1 bacterium
GTTAAGCCTCCCTCCTTGAGGGAGGTGGATTTTGCGAAGCAAAAGACGGAAGGAGTTGGCCTGCCCTGAAAGGGGAGGTGGGTTTCGCGTAAGCGAAAGCCGGAGGGGTTGTATCGGGGATGCCGTTGTTTGCGCCAACCCCTCAGTCAATCCGCCTTCCGTCGGATTGCCAGCTCCCCGTTCGGGGAGCCTTTGGGCTGTAGTTTGTGCGCTCCCTATTCCCTCATCTTCCCCGTATCCAGCTTATCGAAGCCCTTCAGCACGGAGTAGAGTTCGTTTGCTATTTTGTCCACGCCGCCTATATCGTCGCTTTCTATGTTCAGCGGCATCAGCGGCTCGTGCAGGGACATTCTCAGCAGGCACCAGCCGTTGCCGCGTGCGGGGGAGAAGTTCACGCGCACGCCCTCAAAATTGTCGTCTGCAAGGCTCACACCGTCCTGCGCCTTGGCCCATTGAGTAAGCGCGGCGATAACGCTTTCGCCATACGGCCTGAAATCCTCCGTGTTCAGCGCCATGCGGTATTCGCGCGCTTCCTTGGGCTCGCGAAGATCGGCTATCATGGCGCTCAGGCTTTCGCCCCTGTCCTTCGCGCGGGAAAGCTCGATAAGCAGCTTTACCATAAGGTACGCCCCGTCGTCCAGGAAGTAGTTCTCCTTCAGCGCGCCGTGGCCGCTCGTTTCCATTGCAACCTGCGCATCCTGACCGGCGTTGTTCAGGCGTATGGCTTCGTTTATAACGTTGCGGTAGCCGCGCATAAAGCGGCGGTGTATGCCGCCGTGCGCCGCAATGAATTCGGCAAGGCCTGTGGAGGTGATGGAGTCTGTCACTATCGTGGTGCCCGGGTGCTCATTCAGCTCTATCGCCGCTATCATGGCAATAAGCCTGTTGCGGTTCAGCTCCCGCCCGTCGCTGAGCACCGCGCCCGCGCGGTCAACATCCGTATCGAATATAATGCCCAAATCGGCATGGGTTTCCTTTACGGCGTTTATGATGTATGCCATTGCTCGCTCGTCCTCCGGATTCGGCGCATGGTTGGGGAAACGCCCGTCCGGCTCGGTAAAAAGGCTGCCCGCCGTGTTCGCGCCGAGGGGTATGAGCACATCCTTTTCAAAGAAGCCGCCCGCGCCGTTGCCCGCGTCTATTATTATGCGCATGCCCGCAAGCGGACGCTCCTTATTGGTGCCGCGGCGTATGGCGCTGACGAGCTGCGCCGCGTATACGCCCATGAAGTCTATCTTTTCAGCGGTAAATGCCGTGTTTGCACCGTCGGCATAGAGCGTTTCCGCCGTGGTGAGTATTTCCTTTATGTCCGCCTTTTCAAAGCCGCCATTGGCCGTGAAAAACTTAAAGCCGTTGCGCTCATAGGGCAAATGGCTTGCCGTGGCCATAACCGTGCCATCGAACATAAAGCCTTCCGTAACCGTTGCCATGAACATGGCGGGCGTTGTGGCAAGGCCCGCGTCATAAACGCTTGCCCCCTCCGCGTTCAGTCCCGCGCCCAGCGCCGCGCAGAGCATTTCGCCCGAAAGGCGGGAGTCCCGCCCCATGCACACGCGGATATTATCTTTATTAAGCTTTGCCTTCAGCACGCGCGCGAAGGCGCGGCCTATTGCATACGCCGCGTCGGGCGTAAGGTCAACGCTCTTGCCGCCTTCCGTTTGTATCGCAACGCCGCGAATATCGCTGCCGTTCTGCAATTTTATAAGCTGCATATTCATCCTCCCATGAAAAAGGCGGGAATGCCCCGCCGTGTATTATTGTTTATTCAAGGCCGCACAGCAGCCTGTACAGCGGCTTTATTATATTGAACGCCGCAATAAGGTCGTCCTTCAATTCCGGCTCAAGCGTGCGCTTAACGCTGGGGCAAAAGAAACTCCAGCCAAGGCTTTTGCGGTTGAGATAGGGCTTCAGCCGTTCGTCCGCGTCCTTAAATCTGTCCCGCTTGAACATATCGCCTTCAAGGTGCATGCCCGCATCCTCAACGGCCTTTGCGTACTTAAGGAACGCCGTGGGCTTGGCCTGTATGCGCGCGCGAAACGCCGCCATAAGCTCCGTATTCGGGGAATATATGCCAACGCCGTAGCCGTAGCCCGCGGGCTGAACCTCGAAATAAAGGCCGAAGCATTCGCCTACCGATTCGCCCCTGTGCTTGAAGCAAAGCCACGCATGGTTGCGATAGGGCAGCTTATTCGCGCTGAAGCGCGTGTCACGGTTCAGTCTGGACACAACGCCCGTAATATTTGTATTGAACAGCGGGTCTATGTCCAGCGCCGTTTGGCTCAGCTCCATTGCAAGCGCGCGCATGGGGTCGCGCACGCCGTCGTAATAACGCTGCCTGTTCGCGTCCACAAACGCCTTTTCGTTATTGAACTCCAGCTCCATCAAAAAGCGGTATCCGTCCGCCGTAAAGCCCGTAAAGGGCGATAACTGCGCCATGCTACGCTATCTGTCCTCCCTGAAATATGCCAAACCCAGCGATGCGGGCGGCTGGTTTTCCCTGCTGCGCCTGAGGGACACCACTATAAGCACCAGCAGCGTTACAACATAGGGCAGCATTTTGAATATTTCCTGGCTGGAACGGGTAAGCCCGGGCAGGTAATAATATACCCAGCTCAAAAGCCCGAAAAGATACGCGCCCCAAATTGCGCGGTTGGGCTTCCACGTGGCGAATATAACAAGCGCCACCGCGAGCCAGCCAAGCTTTTCTATGCTGCCGTCCGTAGCCCAGGTGCCCTTTATATAATCCATTGTGTAATAAAGCCCGCCAAGGCCGGATATGCCCGCGCCCACGCAGGTGGCAACGTATTTATATTTGGTAACGTTTATGCCCGCGGCGTCCGCCGTTGCGGGGTTTTCGCCCACGGCCCTGAGGTTCAGGCCCACGCTCGTGCGGTTAAGGAACCATTTTACCGCAAGGGCGATTATTATGGCAACGTAGGCAAGGAAGCCGTAGAAGAAGAATATTTCGCCGAAAACGCCCGTTCCGTCGGACAAAAAGGGAATCTTGGTGCGGTAAACGCCGCTGGTGAAGGCAACGGAGATCTGGCCCGCGCCGCCGGCCATCTTGTTAAGATTGCCGCCGAAAAGGTTTGCAAAGCCGCTGCCGAATATGGTCAGCGTAAGGCCGGTAACGTTCTGGTTGGCGCGCAGGGTTATTGTCAAAACGGAATATATAAGCCCGCCTATCATGGACATTACGAATGCCGCCGCAAGCGTTACCAATATTGCCACGGCCGGAACGGGATCCGCCGTGCCGTTTTCATACAAAAACGCAGCTATAAGCCCCGCAATGCCGCCCATGTACATTATGCCCGGCACGCCAAGGTTAAGATTGCCGCTCTTTTCGGCCAATATTTCGCCCACTGCGCCGAAAAGTATTACCGTGCCGAAGTATACGGCCGCCTGAAAAAGGGAAACGATCTGGCTCATTTATTTTCCGTCTCCTTTCGCGCGGTGCGGAAATGCACCTTGAAATTGATGAAGAATTCGCTGCCCAGTATGAAGAAGAGTATCATGCCCTTTATCATTTCGGACACGAAATCGTTAAGGTCGAACTGGGAAGCGATCTCGCTTGCGCCGCGCTGAAGGAATACCAGCAGCGACGATACGCCCAGCATTATGAACGAATTGAATTTGGAAAGCCAGGCGACTATTATGGCCGTGAAGCCGCGCCCGCCGGCGGTGCTTGTTGAAATTGTGTGTCCCGCGCCGGCAACGGCTATGAAGCCCGCTATGCCGCATATTGCGCCGGATATCATTACCGTGCGGATTATAACGCGCTTAACGTTTATTGCGGCGTAGCGCGCGGTGTTCATGCTTTCGCCCACAACGGCAATTTCAAAGCCCTGCTTGCTGTATTTAAGATAAAGATACATTGCAACCGCAATGAGCACGACTATTATGACGTTTAGCATATATTGCTGGCCGAAAATGCTGGGGAACCAACCGGCGTTGGTATTCGGGTTGATTATGCCCACGGTGTTTGAACCGTATGGATTTTCCCACTTTGAAACGCAGAAGGACGTTATCTGAAGCGCAATATAGTTCATCATAAGCGTGAACAGCGTTTCATTGGTGTTCCAGCGCGCCTTGAACACGGCGGGTATAAGCCCCCATACGGCTCCCGCGAGTGCGCTGAGCACGAACATTATCAAAAGCGCCGGCACAAGCGGCATCTTTGGCGCAAGGTAGATCATGCAGGCCGCGGCCGCAACGCCGCCGACCAGAACCTGGCCTTCGCCGCCCACGTTCCAAAAGCGCATCTTGAACGCGGGCGCAAGACCCACGCCTATGCAAAGGAGCATCATTATTTCGCGTATGGTGGTCCAGGTGCGCCTGGCGGAACCGAAAGCGCCCTTGAACATGGCGCCGTAAATTTTAAGGGGGTTAAGGCCGGTAAGCGCATAAAGTACAATTGCGCATACCACCAGCGCCGCCGCAAGGCCTATTGCGCGGATGGCAAGATTATGCCAAAGGGGCAGCGTGCCGCGCTTAGTTATGTGAACGAGCGGTTCGTGCTTTTTTGCTTTACTCATTTGCGTTCTCCTTCCCGCCAAGCCTTGTCATAAGCAGGCCGACTTCTTCCTTCTTCGCGCCGCGGCCGTCCACTATTCCGCTGACTTGGCCCGCGCAAAGCACCACTATCCTGTCGCAAAGCTCAAGCAGAACGTCCAAATCTTCGCCTACGTATATTACCGCCGCGCCCTTTTCCTTCTGTTCGTTGAGCAGATGATATATTGTATATGAAGTGTTTATGTCCAATCCGCGCACGGCGTATGCCGTCATAAGCAGCGAAGGCTCCGCCGCTATTTCGCGGCCTACCAATATCTTCTGCACGTTGCCGCCGCTCAGCTTCCTCAGCGGCGTGCCGAGATTAGGGGTAACTACCTCCAGCTCGTCAACTATTCTGTTCGCGCGCTCGCGCGGGTGCTTCCTGTCCGCAATGGGGGACTTGCCGGATTTATAGCTTCTCAGCATCACGTTGTCAACCAAGTCCATGCTGCCTACCAGGCCCATGCCGAACCTGTCCTCCGGCACGAACGCAAGGCCCACGCCGCTCCTGTATATATCCTCGGGATCGCGCCCAACGAGCTCGGATGCTTCCTTATCGGGCGGTATGAACGTTATGCTTGCCCCGGCTTCGGGGGTCTGCAAGCCGGCTATGGCTTCAAGCAGCTCCCTCTGTCCGCTGCCGGATACGCCCGCTATGCCCAGTATCTCCCCGCCGTATGCCGTGAAGTTCACGTCTGAAAGCTTCTTCACGCCTTCCGCATCCTTTACGGTAAGGTTCTTTACTATAAGGCGCTCCGTGCGCCCCTTGGGCTCGGGCCGGTCTATGTTAAGCGTTGTGGCCTTGCCCATCATCATGTCCGTAAGCTGCTGCGGGTCGGTTTGGCTTGTGGGAACGTCGCCCACGTATTCGCCCTTTCTCAGCACCGCCACGCGGTCGCTTATTTCCATAACCTCGTTGAGCTTATGGGTTATTATAACAATGCTCTTGCCGTCCGCCTTCATGTTGCGCATAATGGCGAAAAGCTTCTCCGTTTCCTGCGGGGTAAGCACGGCGGTAGGCTCGTCCAATATCAAAATGTCTGCCCCGCGGTAAAGCACCTTGACTATTTCAAGCGTCTGCTTTTCGGAAACGGACATATCGTATACTTTTTTATCCGGATCTATAACAAAACCGTAGCGGTCGCATATTTCCTTCACCGCCCTGCGCACGCCGTTCAAATCGAGCACCGGCTTTTCGTTAAGGCCAAGGATAATGTTTTCCGCCGCGGTAAACACATCCACCAGCTTAAAATGCTGATGTATCATACCTATGTGCAGATCGAGCGCATCCTTTGGGGAGGCGATGCTTACCTCCTCTCCGTCAACATATATCTGCCCGCTGTCGGGGAAATATATGCCGGAGAGCATATTCATAAGGGTCGTTTTGCCGCTGCCGTTTTCGCCAAGGAGGGAGAGTATCTCGCCATGGCGTATTTCCAGCGTAATGTTGTTGTTGGCTACCACATGCGAAAACGTTTTTGTAATGTTCACCATGCGTACCGCTAAGTTTGCTTCCAATTCAGTATACCTCGCGCTCAAGTTCGTGGGCAGATAAAACCCAACAGGATCCGATAATTATTATAAAATAGATGCCGCCAAAAGAAAAGCGGGGAAAGCGGGCAAACCGCCTTCCCCAAAGGGATTTTTCGGCTTAGTTGTTGTTCAGTTCGTTTATGCCGTCTATCCTTATGCCGAAGTAAGGCGCGCTGCGCAGCGTGGATTCATGGAACACGCCGTTTTCAATGGCTTCGCCTTCGTCGCCGATGAAGTCACCGTCGGTATCGATGGCCAGATAGCTGGTCACGGTTTCGCCGTTTACGGTGAACTTGGAGCAATCGAATATGTTCAGGGTGCCTTCCTTGATGGCCTTTTCAACTTCCGCAACCTTCTCGGCTGTGCCTTCGGCGCAGCTTTCGCCAAGGGTGGAAATCATGTTGGCGCCTTCGGAGTAGCCCCTGGCCCAGTCGGTAGCGATCTCTTCACCGTTGAGCGCGCAGTTGAACGCATAGGTGTAATATACGCTCCAGTCGTTCTGGGCGCTGGTCAGCGCGGTGGTGGGGGCGACGGGCAGCATGTCTATATTGTAACCGACGCAATACACGGTGGTGCCGGCATCCTGGGCGGCCTGGCAGGCGGCGGGGGCGCCGGTGGAGTCCGCATGCTGGCTGACTATGATGCAGCCGCGGGACATAAGGGTGTTGGCGGCTTCGCCTTCGGCTACCGGATCAAACCAGGAGCTGGTGTAAAGAACGTCCATAACAACGTTGGGAACTATGCTCTGCACGCCGAGGAAGAAAGCGGTGTAGCCGGAAACGACCTCCGCATAGGGGAACGCGCCGACGTAACCCAGCTTTATGTTGCCGTTTTCGTCCATGTTATCGGCAGCAACTTCGCCGTTGTTCACAAGCTCCTGCAGCTTCATGCCGGCAACAACGCCGGAAACATAGCGGGCTTCATAGGTGTTGCAGAAAGCGTTCTTGAAGTTCTTCAGTCCGCTCAGCTTGGCGGTGTCGCCGGTCATGGAGGCGAAAACTACGTCCGGATTTTCGGTAGCGGCCTGGCGCATATGGTCCTGATGGCCATAGCTGTCGGAGAAGATATAGGTGCAGCCGGCTTCAACAAGCTCGATAGCCGCATCGTGGCACTTCTCGTTTTCGGGTACGTTGTATTTCCATACAACATGGTCGGTGTCGTTAGGGATGCCGCAGCAAGGGCCTTCTTGATGCCGTTGATGTGGGCTTCGTCATAGCCGGTATTCTCGTCGTGCACGAGTATAACGCCTATCTTCACGTCCTTGGTGCCTTGGGTGTTGTTGGTCTCGCTGCTGCACGCTACCAGGCTCAGGGCAAGCACCAGTACGAGAGCGACCGCGATCAGCTTTTTCATTGTTGTTTCTCCTCCTGTAAATGTATTTGGGGATATTTTTTATGCTTACCGCCGCGCCTGACTTTTGCCCTGTCAGGCGGGCGGGGCAAAACTTAAATTATGCCGGAAGCCTCCAGCGCCTCTATGCCCGGCGCGCATTTATGCGGCCGGCCCGCCGCACGCAGAGCGTTCTTCACGTCCTTCAATCCGCTGCCGCTGTTTATGGCGGTCACGGTCTCATCGGGCTTTATTATGCCCTGCCGCACCGCCTGCATAACGCCCGCGCAGGCCGCCACGCCCGCAGGTTCGCCGAAAACGCCTTCGCTGCGGCCCAGTATTCCCATTGCGGCAAGTATGTCGTCGTCGCTCACGGCTATCCATGCGCCGCCGGATGCGCTCACCGCGCGCTGCGCCTTTTTGGGGTTCCTCGGCACGCCGACGGCGATTGAATCGGCAAGCGTGTTTTCTTCCGCGGGGATGAGCTCGCGGTTCTCCCTCGCCGCATCAACGAACGGGCAGCAGTTAGCTGACTGCACGCCGAGCAGCTTGGGTATGCGTTCTATGAAGCCAAGCTCATAAAGATCGCGGAAGCCGTTATATACGCCGCCTATGGTGCAGCCGTCGCCCACGGAAACGGCCACCCAATCGGTAACGTTCCAGTCAAGCTGTTCCGCTATTTCAAGCGCAACGGTCTTTTTGCCTTCTATCAGGTTCGGGTTAATACCGGCGTTTCGGTTATAGTAGCCGTATTTTTCTATGGCTTTGCAGGAAAGCTCAAACGTTTCGCGGTAATCGCCCTGCACGCTTATCACCTTTGCGCCGAATATCATAAGCTGAGCCACCTTGCCCTCCGGCGCGCGCTCGGGAACGAATATAACGGTTTTCACGCCCATGCGCGCCGCGTTGCCCGCAAGGGAGCTTGCGGCGTTGCCTGTGGAGGAGCAGGCTATGGTATCGTACCCAAGCTCCAGCGCCTTAGCCACGGCTACCGCGCTTGCCCTGTCCTTGAGCGAGGCGGTGGGGTTGAGCCCGTCGTCCTTTATATAGAGCGCCTTTATGCCAAGCTCCGCGCCCAGCCTGCCTGAAGGATAGAGAGGGGTCCAACCAACCCTTAAAAAATGAGAAAAGTCCCGCAAACGCACCGGCAGAAGCGGCGCATAGCGGAACATTGAATTATCGCGGTTATTAGCAAGGCTTTCCTTTGAAAAGCCTTTTTTTATGCAGTTGTAGTCGAAGAGAATATCCAGTATGCCTTTTTGACCGCAGTGAGGACAGGTCAACTGCTCCCGATGCGGCATTATCCGGCCGCAAACGGAGCACTGAACTCCGGCAATGTTGTCCATAGCGTCCTCCTTTCGGTGCGCGTCACAAAAAGTCTGGAAAATCCACCCGCCAACAAATCCCACGGGCCGGCATGTTTTTTCATCAGCCCGATTTAATACTTTCACATTATAACTGATTGTGCTAAAATGTGCAACAGGCATAAATAATTCTTGTAGCCTTACAAAATATTAGCATGGAGGTTGACTATGGATAAGAAACTATCGAACGTGACCGAACGTTTTCTGCGCTATGTCAAGGTGGATACGCGCTCGGCGGACGGCGCGGAGAGCATTCCCAGCACTCAAAAGCAGTTTGACCTTGCCCGAATAATAGAGGCGGAGATGAAGGAAATAGGGCTGGAGGATGTTAGGCTGGACGAACATTGCTACGTATACGGTTTTGTGCCCGCAACGGACGAAAGCCTGCCCACGCTGGGCTTCATTGCGCATATGGATACGGTTGAATGGACAGGGGAACAGAGCGTTGCCCCGCACATAATTGAAAATTATGACGGCGGTAACATAAAGCTGAATGATTCCGTCAGCATAGATACGGAAGTTTTCCCCTACATGAAGGCGCTTGCCGGGCAGGATTTGATAGTTACGGACGGCACAACGGTGCTTGGCGCGGACGACAAGGCGGGCGTTGCGGAGATAATGACAATGGCCGAAACGCTCATTAAGGATAAGACCATACGCCACGGCAGGATAGCCATAGGCTTCACGCCGGACGAGGAAGTGGGCAACGGGGCCACGCTTTTTGACGTGAAGGGCTTCAATGCGGACTTTGCATACACCGTTGACGGCGGCCCGATAGGCGAAATAGAATACGAAAACTTCAACGCCGCAAGCGCGAAGGTGCTTGTGCACGGCCAGAACATTCACCCCGGCGGGGCGAAGGACAAAATGGTCAATTCCATACACGTTTTCGAGGAATTCGATGCGCTGCTGCCCGCATTCGAGCGGCCGGAGCACACGGAAGGCTACGAAGGCTTCTTCCATCTTGGCAGCATAGAGGGCGGCGTGGAGCAGACGAAGGCAAACTATATAATCCGCGACCACGACATGGCAAAGTTTGAAGCGCGAAAGGAGCTCATGCGCCGCGCGGCGGACTTCATAAACGCGCGCTACGGCGAAGGGACGCTGGAGCTTACGCTGAAGGACAGCTACTATAACATGAAGGAAAAGATACTGCCGCACATGCACCTGATAGACACGGCGAAGGCGGCGATGGAGGCGCTTGACATAGTTCCCGAAATAGTGCCCATACGCGGCGGCACGGACGGCGCGCGCCTTTCCTACATGGGCCTGCCCTGCCCCAACCTTTGCACCGGCGGCTATAACTTCCACGGCAACAAGGAGTTCATCAGCATCCAAAGCCTTGAAAAAATGTGTGAATTGCTGATGGAGATAGTGAAGAAAACGTATGCAGAATAAATTCTAACTCCCTCAGTCAAACCTTCGGTTTGCCAGCTCCCTCTAAGAGGGAGCCTTTT
>CAVDFM010000073.1:0-10209 GCA_963608365.1 bacterium
TCCCAACGCCGGCACGAATGCGGGAACCACCACCCCGACCGAAGCTCCTGCAACAGAGCCCACGGGAGACGGCAAGAAAGTCTATTACTCCGTGCTCGGCTCCGACCATTCGAGCCTCAACTTCCTTGACAATGTTGATAGCCCCGTTGGCAACGTTTCAACCTATTGCATGAGCTATCTGTATCGTCAGTATCCCAACGAAGAAGGCAACGGATATATCTGGATCTGCGACATCGCCGCTGAAGAGCCCATTCAGATCGACGATTACAACTGGCAGATAAAGATCCGCGAGGATGCGAAGTGGAACAATGGCGATCCCATCAATGCGGACACCTTTATGTTCACCTTCAAGCAGCAGCTTGACCCCGTGATGATGCCCCGTATGAGCACCTTCCTTGCCAGCAACGCCATCACCATCGTGAATGCCGAGCAGTATTCCATGCAGAATTCCGAAGGCGGCATCCCCACCGATTGGGAAGACGTCGGCATAAAGAAGATAGACGATTATACCATTCAGATAACCACCGTTGACGTAAACACCGCCACTCAGGTTATGAACCACTTCTTCAACAGGAACAACGTACCCTGCTACGAACCCCTGTGGAACGAATGCCTCAGCGCCGACGGCCTGACCACCTCTTACGGTTCCGATCTTGACCACTTCATGGGCTGCGGTCCTTACATCTTTACTGACTGGACCTATGACTCCGTGCAGACCTACGTTAAGAACCCCGACCATTGGCTGGCCGATTACTTCAACTATGACGAGATACAGTATCGCGTAGTTCCCGAGCAGAACGCCCGCGTTGAACTTTGGGAGCAGGGCAAGCTGGATATATTCGCGCCCAACTCCGATACCCTCGAAACCTACATCGACGATCCGCGCCTTGTGGAATACGGCTCCAACAGCGTATACCATCTGGACATCAACTGCAAGAACCCCAATAACCCCATAAGCGGCAGCGATAACTACCGCAAAGCTATCTATCACGCCATCGACCGCGAAACCATAGCCAAGAACCTGTTTGGCCATATGGAACCCGCCGGTTGGTACGTAAGCGCCCAGGCCGGTATACTCAGCGAGGGTGCCCGCGTCTACCGCGAATCCAAGTACGGCAAGGCCGTGGAAGAACTTGTTGCCTCCTGGAGCGCAGAAGGTCACACCACCGGCTACAACCCCGAGCTTGCGCTTGATTACCTGAACAAGGCCTATGAAGAGTGCGGCGTTTCTGCTGACACCGTTATCAACATAATCATCGCTTACGATCCCAGCGATGTTCAGTGGAACAAGACCGCTCAGTTCCTCCAGGAGGAGTTCCCCAAGATCTTTAACAACCGCGTGACCGTGGAAATAAAGAACTACAGCGGTATCTCCACCACCGAGTACAAGAAGCAGGGCGACGACGGTTGGGATCTTTCCCCCAACGATTGGGCCCGTGCCGTTGCGCGTACCTATCCTTACGAAGGCTTCTACTACTTCACCAGCGGTTATTCCGGATCCCCCAACAACTACTTCAACGACGAGTTTGACGCCCAGTTCGCACATTGCCGCGAAATTCAGAACGGCGATTACGAGACCCTGCTGCAGGAAACTCAGAAGCTTGAGGAGATCTACCTTGAGCATGTGGTACAGTGCCCCGTTGTGCAGGATGTTATTTACGAGCTCCATTCCGACCGGCTGGTTCTGCCCGTTTACACCTACATTCCCGGCTTCGGTTGGGGCGAACCTTACGGCGACATCGTCACCGACTAAGCGCCTGAACAGCCAAACGTTAACTTAACACACATCTTCCGGGGGCATGCTACCTAATGTGGCGGCATGCCTCCGATTCGGATAAGGCCGAAAACTCTATCCGGAGAAGTCCCATGCAGTTAGGAGAATCCTATGTTTAGATACATTATGTCCCGCATCGCTGCAATGCTCATCACGCTTTTCCTTATCATGTCGCTTTCTTTTATCGTGGTGCGCCTGATGCCGATGTCGCTTTTTGAAAATCCGGAGGTGCCGCTTGAAATCCAGAAACAGCTGGAAGACAAGTTCCATCTCAACGATCCTCTGCCGGTTCAGTATTTTTATTTTATTTCGGATATAGTTACCGATCTTGACTTCGGTGTTTCCGTAAAGCTTCGTCCCGGCCTGCCGGTATTCGGAATACTGATCAATCGCCTTCCGCCCACGATTTTGGTCAATTTCCTGTCCCTTCTCATATCTATACCGTTGGGACTTATTGCCGGAACGGTAGCCGCGCTTAAGCGCAACACATGGGTGGACCACGTGATATCATTCTTCGTGGTAATATTCATATCAGTACCGTCGTTTGTTTTTGCATCGGCCCTTCAGTATTTCTTGGCATTTAAGCTGGAATGGTTCCCGACGCTTTATGACACGAACGCCGCCACGATTGCGCAGCAGCTCCACTCTTTGGTTCTGCCCATAATTGCGCTGGCACTTGGCCCGATAGCTACCATAGCAAGGTATCTGCGCGGCGAACTGATAGAAAATATATCTTCGGAATATTTGCTGCTTGCGCGCACAAAGGGCCTGACCAAGGTTCAATCCATCGTGCGCCATGCCTTCCGTAATTCGCTTATTCCCATTTCCAATACCCTTATCGCTATGATAACGGGTATAATGGGTGGTTCTCTTGTTATAGAAAACATCTTCGCAATACCCGGGCAGGGCGGCTTGACGGTAAAATCCATCATGGCAGGCGACCATTTCCTTACCGTTGCATGCCTGATATTCTATTCGGTGACGTCGCTGGTCACCATATTGCTGGTGGATCTGTCCTACGGCCTGATCGATCCCCGTGTGCGCGTGGGAGGTAAGAAAGCATGATTTATGATAGAAATAATCTGCCGGACGATATCAAAAACTTGCCGGAGTCCGATTTTGAGCCTTTGCATCAGGAAGATATAAAGGACGAAAAATTCAAGACTAAGCCCGTCGGCTTCTTCAAGGATGCGATGATAAGGCTCAGCAAGAACAGATTATCCATGATCTCCGGCGCGATAATACTGGCTATCATACTGATGGCCATAATAGTGCCCAACATCACGGGATATTCCTATACTGAGCAGAATGTTGCGCAGCAGAATCTGCCCCCAAAAATACCGGGGCTTGAAAAGCTTGGCATATTCGATGGTTCCCGAGTGCTTACGGATCGCCGCAAGGATAAGCTTGACGATACAGACAGGTATCCGGAAGGCTGCATAATCGAAATTTTTAACGAGCACGATGTTAAAAACGTTACCATGTGCGACGTAAAGGTTGACTATTATAAGTACAGCGGCGTGGCTGAAGGCGAATATCATTGGCTCGGCACGGACTATTTGGGCCGTGACCTGCTTACAAGGCTTTTCCGCGGCGCGCGCATATCGCTTATAATCGCCGCGGTATCCGTTGCGGTAAACCTTGTGATAGGCGTTGTATACGGCGCTATATCCGGCTATTGCGGAGGCAAGATAGATATATTCCTTACGCATTTGGCGGAGGTTTTGGACGGCATGCCGTATGTGGTCGTAACCATTCTGTTCATGCTGGTGTTCGGCGCAGGTATGTTCTCAATAATACTTGCAATGACGGTAACGGGCTGGATAGGCACATCGCGCCTTATTCGCGCCCAGTTCTATCGCTTCAAGGGCCGTGAATACGTGCTGGCCGCCCGCACGATGGGCGTGCCGGACAAGACGCTGATCTTCCGCCACATTCTGCCAAACTGCATAGGCCCCCTGATCATCCGTGCTATGATCGCCGTCCCCGGCGCCATCTTCTCGGAAGCGTTCCTGGCCTATATCGGCCTTGGCATAGCGCCTCCGGAGCCTTCCATAGGCATTCTGCTTTCAAATGGACAGAGCGTGCTGCTGCAGTATCCGTATCAGGTCATATTCCCGGCCGTATTGATTTCGGCGCTGATGGTTGCATTCAACCTGTTCGCTAACGGCCTTAGGGACGCCCTTGACCCGACAAAACGCGGAGAGGAATAAAGCTATGGGTAATGAATATATGAACAAAGAAGTAATTCTCAGCGTGAAGGACCTTCGCATCAACTTCCGTGCTTACGGCGGATTGGTGCAGGCTGTGCGCGGCATAGATTTTGAACTTCACAGGGGCGAAACGCTGGCGATAGTGGGCGAATCCGGCTCGGGTAAGTCCGTCAGCATCAAGGCCATTATGGGTATATTGGCAAACAATGCCATAATAGAATCCGGCGAGATTCTTTATGACGGAATGGATCTTACCAAGGTGCATGAGGATGAATTTCACCGCATCCGCGGCAAGAGGATAGGTCTTATATTCCAGGATCCGCTGTCCGCACTGAACCCCATAATGAAAATAGGCCACCAGATAACAGAGGTGCTCCGGCTTAATGACAAGATGAATAAGCACGATGCCCGCGAAAAGGCGCTTGAGCTTATGAAAGCCGTTGGTATTCCCGATGCGGAGCGACGCTTCGAGCAGTATCCGTTCCAGTTTTCAGGCGGTATGCGCCAGCGTATAGTTATAGCCATTGCGCTTGCGGGCAATCCGGAAATTCTGATTTGCGACGAGCCTACCACCGCGCTGGACGTTACTGTTCAGGCAAAGATAATGGAGCTTATAAATAATATCAAGAAGGAACGCAACCTGTCCGTTATATTCATAACTCACGATTTGGGCGTTGTGGCGAATATGGCGGACCGCGTGAACGTTATGTATGCGGGCAAGATAGTGGAAACGGGTACCAGCGAGGAGATATTCTTCGAACCTGCTCACCCGTACACATGGGCGCTGCTTAGCTCCATGCCGGATCTTCATACCAAGGAACGCCTTTTGGCGATTCCCGGTACGCCGCCTAACATGATATTCCCGCCCAAGGGCGATGCTTTTGCCGCCAGAAATCAGTTTGCCATGCGAATTGATTACGAGAAGGAACCGCCTATGTTCAGGATAAGCGATACACACGCGGCGGCAACATGGCTGCTGCATCCCAAGGCCAAGGCAAACGGCATAGAGATGCCCGAAGTGCTTAAGGCCAGGATAGAAAGAATGAAAGGGAGTGGAGTGCAAAATGGCTGAAAGCGAATATATTCTTGAAGTAAAAAATCTTTGTCAGCACTTCAGCTCCGGCCACGGCAAAAATAAAATGGTCGTCAAGGCTGTTGACGACGTAAGCTTTGCCGTGCGCAGGGCGGAAACCTTTGGCTTGGTGGGCGAATCCGGCTGCGGAAAAACCACAACGGGCCGCACAATAATCCGTCTGTACGACCCCACGGGCGGCGAGGTACTGTTTGACGGCAGGAATATCTCCGGCAAAATGACGAAGGATCTGCGGAGCTATCTTACCTCAAATATCGCCATGATATTCCAGGATCCCATAGAATCCCTCAACCCCAAGATGACCATAGAGGAAATCGTGGGCGAAGGCCTTAAGGTACGCGGGCAGAAGGATCGCGATGAAATTCACCGTCAGGTGGTAGAGATGCTGGAAAAGGTCGGCCTGGTGGAAGAACATGCCACCCGCTATCCGCACGAATTTTCGGGCGGTCAGCGCCAGCGCATAGGTATAGCCCGCGCAATAATCACCAAACCCAAGCTTGTTATTGCAGACGAGCCTGTTTCCGCGCTGGACGTTTCCGTGCAGGCGCAGGTTATAAACCTGCTGAACGATCTGAAGGACGAGATGGGGCTCAGCATACTTTTCATAGCCCATAACCTTTCCGTTGTCAAGTATTTCTCCGACCGCATCGGCGTTATGTACTATGGCCACCTGGTGGAGGTTGCAAACGGCGACGACCTGTATAAGAACCCGCTGCATCCCTATACAAAGGCTTTGCTTTCCGCAATACCCGAACCCAATCCCATTACGGAGCGCACGCGTAAGCGCGTGGATTACGACCCTGAGAGGGACCATGATTATTCCGTTGAGAAGCCCTCAATGGTGGAGGTTGAGCCGGATCATTTCGTATATTGCTCCCCATCCGAGCTTGAAGCATACCGCAAGCAGCTCAGGGGCTGAACCAATATACGCTAAAAGCATCATAACAATAGAAGGCCGTTATCAACGCGATAGCGGCCTTTTAGTTATCCTCGCAGCGCGATGTTTTGCAATGAACCTGCGGGTTCTGCATAACAACTTTTTAATATAAAAATCCGAACCGAATGCCGCTTCTATTTCCGCAAGGTTGATTGGTTCCTCCCCATCCTGAAAGTTATAGATAAATACCATTTCAATAGCAAATCACCCCCACCCACCTCGGTTAAAACCTTGGTGGGCGGGGGTGTTATCGGGAGCTTAGGTTAGGTTGTGCGGCTTACCAGTAGCGGGGGTACTTGCCGTAGCTTTGCTGATGCTCCGCGTACTTCCACCAGGGGACCTGGTTATAGAAGTCAGTCAGCTTTTCCCACATTTGGTCGGCCTGCGTGCCGGACTGCACGTATACGGTTGCCGTGTAAGTCTTGACCGTGCCGTCGGTGAGGGTAACGGTGTAGGTGACGGGCTTGGAGAAGTCCTGCATCACGCCGGAACCCGGGGTTATGCTGGCAATGTTGTTGCCGGATATCACGGGCACGAGCTTGGATACGTCCGTGCCGTAGGGCATTACGACGGATATTGTACCATTGGTGTGGTTTATGCTGCCAAGCACGCCGTTTATGTTGAAGCTGGTTATGCCGGAAACGGTGGTGGACTTGGTTTCCCACTTGCAGGTGAGCGATACGTCGCCCGCGGGCATTGTGAATGTGAAGTTATCTATCTTCTTCGTCTCTCCGCCCGCTACGGCAAGAGTATACGTCAGCGAGCCTGCAACCATCTGCATGCCTTCGTCCGGCGTGGCGGTTACGGTTATAACGTCGCCGGCGTTGGCGGTGGTCTTGCTGGCGGTCAGCGTGCCGCCCTTGGGCGCGGAGATGGATATCTTGAACTCGCCGGGCTGCTCGGTACTGCCGCCGAATGCGGGAATGTCTATCTTCAGCACCGCGCTTTCAACTCCGCTTGCATTCTTGACGATTATGTATATCTCCCTTGCGCCTGCGGTCAGGTTATTGAGCGTTATCACGTTTTCACCGGCAACGGCGTTCTTGCCGTTCTTGGTGGTGTCCACGGTGGGGGTGGTCGCGCCCTTGTTCACAACGGCGTAGTAATACGTTCCCGCTTCGCTGGAGGTGAACTTGACGGTCGCTTCCTTATCGCTTATGCGCTCAGCAGAGCCATTGGAAAGCTCGGGTGCGGCGGGGGCATCGTACTTCACAACGATGGTATATTCCTTCGTGTCGCCGTTTTCGGCGGTGACGGTGAACTTGACGGGCTGATTTACGGACATGCCGCACATCACGTCGCCATTGCGCCATTTGAAATCGCCGGTAGCGTCGCCATAGCCGCCCGCCATTGCAACGGTGGCCTTCTCGTCATAGGTCAGGCGGAGATACTGCATGGTAAGGTTGTCCGCAACGGTCTTATCGGTTATGGTTATGGTCCAGGTGTCGCCTTCCAACGTGCCTTCGGCTATAACGGCCTTATCGGCGGTGGCGAGCAGCTCGGCCTTGGTTATGGCATTATCGCCGCTCTTGGGGGCGATTATTACAACCGTATACTCCTGCGCGTCGCGCTTGTTTTCCGCGGTTATAACGAAGGTGTATTCCGTTCCCGCGGTCAAGCCGCCCTGCCCTTCCGCGGGCCAGTCGCTTTCCGCGCCCTTCAGGCGGGCTGTGGCGTAGGGAGAATAATCAAGCACCAGCTTGGCCTTATCCGCCAGATCTGCCACGTTATAGTCATTTGGCAGGGTTATTTCAAAGCGGGTGCCGTCCCTGTCTGCGGCGGCTATAAGCGCGCCGTCCTCGCCATACAGCGCGGCGGATATAAGCGCGTTCTGTGCGCTTGCCTTGTCGGGGTCTATATCGAAAAGGGCGGTGGCGGTTATCGCCTTGCCGGTGGAGGGCACGGTGAAGGTAGCGGTCAGCTCGCTTGCGGTTATATCAATGGCGGTGCCGTCTATATCTTCCACCTTCCAGCCGGTGAGCATATATCTTTCGCCCGGGGCGGCGGTAAGGGTAACGGTGTCGTTTTCGTAGGCAATGGCGGTTTCCGCGGCGGCGCCGCCGTTAACGCTCAGCGTTGCGCTGCCCATCTGCGCATCGTTTGCGCCAACGGTTATCTGGGAAAACAACTTTGCGCGGAACACAAAGCGGAATTCGTAATCATCCCCTTCGGCAAGGGTTATGCCGGTGGTGTAAAGCTCATCCTCGGTGGGGGTAAGGAGCGTGCCGTTGTTATAAACCTCTATCCTGTCCAGTATATCGCTGCCGCCCACGGTCCAGCCGGGCTTATTGTATTCCGTTATACGCAGGGTCAGGCCAAGCTTATATGTGTGGCTGCGCTCAAGGTCGCCGGGGCGCAGCATGTCGTTGGTTGACCAAGAGCTATACTTGGTATTGTAGTACCCTATCGATACGGTGCGGGTAAGCTGCAGATTCGTGCTCATCTTCACCGGCACGCCCACCGCGGCCACAACGGCCTGAACGGTAACGTCGCTTTCAGGCATGGTGAAAGTGAACGATGTTCCGGTGGGGACGGGGGTGATGTCCGCGCCGTCTATCGTCCAGCTTTGCAGCTGATATTCCCTGGTGTTTCCGATTATTTTATCCCCTACGGTTTCGACCGTGGTCGTCTGCATCCTGCCGCCGTTGGCTCCAAACGTAACGTTTACTATGTCGCCCGGGGCGGCGGTGGTTATTTCGTTGCCGTTGGCGTCGGTAAACTTTTCGGTATAGAAGTCGCCGCCCAAAACGTTGCCATTTTCCCAGCTGTCTACCAGAATGAAGCCTTCAAGCGCCTGCACTTCGTGCTTGAGCTTATAGAGCATGCCGGGGACGATCACCTCCAGCACTTCGCTCTGCGCGTTTCCGCTTTTGCCTATTATGTAAACATATTTGGCGGCGCTGTCCGCAAGGCCGCTTATTTCAAAGGAGTTCACGCCCTGCAGCATTTCCGTTTCGTTGGCGGTTATGTCCGCGGGGGATTCAAGCTGAGTATCGGACACTATATAGTAAAACTTGCCCGCCTTGGATGAGGTGAAGTTTACCGTTGCGGTCTCCTTCGCCGTGCGTGTCGCGCCGCCGCCCTTCAGCGTAACGCCGTCGCCCGGGGCAATGTACACTTCGGCAGCCACCCTATAATAATAATATACGTCATCAGCCGTGCGCAGATAGAGACAAGCCGGCGCGGTGGTTTCCCAGTTGATTTTTTTCCACTGCGAAATATTTTTTCCGTTAAAGGTTTCCGGCGTGGTTGCGTGCGGAGTGCAGTTGTTCCATGCTATTTCGGCGCAGCCGGCAGGGAGTTGGTACTTGAAATATATGCCCGTATTCGCATCCGTTTTGCCCGCTTCGTTTTCGGTGGGCAGCTTATCGAGATACATGGTTATAACGCCCGCTTCATAACAGGTTTTATAGGCCGCACCAGATACATTTTTGCTTACCGGCTGGAGGGTGTCGTTCTGCTCTATTTTGTAGCCCACTATTTTGCCGTCGTAATCGGTAAGCTTGTTCCATTGGGTTATTTCGGGCAGGGGGTCCAGCTTCAGCGCGGCAAGCTGCGGCCAGGTTGCCGCGTTGCCAAGCGGCACGGTAAGGGTTTTGGTGGCAATGCCTGCGGTATCGGTGGCCTTTATATAAACGTCCTTTTCGCCGGCGGTAAGCCCCGTAAGGCTGAGCGTAACGGCGGCGTTGGCGGCAAAGGCGGTTTCCACGGGGGCGGAATAATCGCCGGCCGCGGGCGCAGCCGCGCCCTTATCAACCACGGCGTAGGAATACGCGGTTCCGGCGGCGGTGGAGGAAAACATTATGGTTGCGCTGTCCTCGCCCGTGCGCGCGGCGGAAATAAGGCTGAGCGTGGCGGTATCGTACTTGACAAGCTTTACCTTGTAGTAATACGTTACGTTGTCGCGCTTCATATAAATGGAGCTTTTATTTAAGTAATCGCTCGTTGCCGAAAGAGTTATGCTGGCGCTTTCCCTTGTTCGCGTACCCACTTCGCCGTTCCACTGTACGGTCATGCTCCATGTTTTATTTTGAGTGGGTATATTTTGTATGGACGCACTTTTCTTATTATTGCTGAATCCGTCCACATAAATGATGATCTCGCCCGCAAAATACTTTGGCGTGGTACCAATGGGGTTGGACTCCAGTTCGCTATACTGCATTATGATAGCGCTGCTCATAAGGGCTTCGCC
>CAVDFM010000074.1:0-10125 GCA_963608365.1 bacterium
CGATATTATCTTGAACCTAATGGGCATTATCGTTTCCGCATCGGTATTCTTCGGCATTAAAAAAGCCGTCGGGAAATAATCGGGCTTAATTAACTGATGACCCTCCGTATGCCACTCATACGGAGGGGTTGCTGTTTTATACGCTGTTATTATATTCTTTGTGCCACGGCTTCGATTATTTTATCCGCAATGTTCACGCCCGTTGCCGCGCTTATGCCGGCAAAGTGTGCGTTTGAATTGACCTCGCAAACGGTCATCTCCCCGTTTTCGCCGAACAATAGATCCACGCCCGCGAATGTACAGCCGAGTATCTGCGCCGTTTTTACGGCAAGCGCCGCCTGCGCTTCGCTCAGCATGTATGCATCCGCTTTGCCGCCCTGCGCAACGTTTGCGCGGAAGTCGCCGGATTCATTGTGCCTGAGTATCGCCGCGGCGACCTTATCGCCCACAACATACGCCCGTATGTCCCGCGCGAAGCTTGATGCTATATACTGCTGCGCAATGGCTGCGCCGCCCGCTGTTTTCATAAGTGCGGCTTTGGCTTCCTCCATATTGCGGGCAAGGTAAACGCCCGCGCCGAAGGAGCCGAAGCATTGCTTTATAACGAACGGGAAGCCGAGATAACCGGCTATTTTTTCAAGGAATGTGCAGTCCGTGTACCCAACGCGGGGAAACGTGAGCGGTATAAGCACGGTTTTGGGCTGCGGCACGCGGTTCATAAGCGCCATATGCGTAAGGGATTTATCATCGCAAAGCTCTATCGCACTTGCGCTGTTGAACAGCTTCATGCCCGCCGCCTCAAGCGTTTTCGCAAGGCGCACGTCCTTATCCCAGAATATTGCAAACGGCGGCAGGGCCTCGTTAGCAACGGTTTTGCCGGATGCAATGTCGCACATCAGCTCTATGTTCGTTTTCAGTTCAAGCTGAAGCCCTTCTTTGTCTGCGCTCTGCTTCAGCGCGGAATAAAGGGAGAAGAACTTCTCCTCCCTAAGAAAGCCGTTTATTATAATATAGCCCTTGTTTTGCAGCATATCGCGCCTATCTTTGCTTTGCTTTGGCCTGATCGACCTTTATTGTGCCGTCCCTGAATGCTTCAAGCAGCTTCATAAGATCGTCTATGCGGGACTGTATCTCCTCCCCCGTGTCTATATCGGCAACCATAACGCGGTGGGAAAGTTCGTCCACGTTGAACGTGTGGCTCGTTATGTCGCGCCCGTTTTTCACGGCGTCCTCAATGCTTGTGAACGGCTCGTGCGCAGCAAGCCGCATGCCCAGCGAATTGAAGAACATTGTGTATCCCGCAATTCCTGTCTGGCTCTGGTACGCGCGGCAGAAGCCGCCGTCTATAACCACCAGCCTGCCGTGGCCCTTCAGCGGGCTTTCGCCCTCCTTTGCCTTAACGGGAACGTGGCCGTTTACTATGCGGCTCCACGGCTTATCGCAGCCGAAGGAGTGCAGTATCTTTCGGCAGAATTCCTCTTCGTCCGTATAGCTGTAATAATGGTTCTTGGGTTCCTTCCATGTTGCCTTGTCCTCTATGAGCGCGCGCTCAAACGTGGCAATATGGTCGCGACCGAACACGGGCGAATTTCTTCCGCACCAAAGGTACCAAAGATAGTCGCGCCCTTCTTCGCGTTCCTCGCTGCCTTCCGGTGCAAGCAAGCCCTGCCGCGCAAGGCGGTCGGCATAATCAAAATACGCCTTGCCGGAAAGCGTTACGGCCTTGCCCACTTCAAATTCCATGAAGCTGCCGTCCCTGTTGCAGGGCACGCATCCATGGAAAAGCAGATTGCCGTTGCGCTTTAAGTACAATGAACCTGCGGAGCAGAGGAAACGTGCATGCGCCTGAAGCTTTTCGCTGTGCATAAATGCGGCGCAAAGCTGCTCCATCAGCGCGGCCTCCTCCTCGCTCAGCCTGGTGGGGTCATTTGGATAAACGGTGGGGAAATCCGTATCCCGCAGGGGATAATCCGTGCCGTCTATATTTATCGTTCCCGCGCCCCAGTTGACGCGGCTCATCATGTCCCTATCCTCCATGCCGTATTCCTTGCGGCGGTGCACAAGCTGGCCCTCAAGCTTATACATAATTACGCTTATGGCCTTATGCATGCGGGAATAAAGCTCCGTATCGCGCGGCTTAAAAGGCTCCTCCGGCAGCTTTCTCGGGGCGAAAACGTGCGCGTCGCCATAGCGCTCGGTAGAGAACACGGCAAGCGGCAAAAGGTTTATGCCGTATGCATTTTCCAGCATATCAAGATTGTCATACTGCACGCAGTTCTTTACCGCCGTTGCAACGCACACGGGGCTGCCCGCCGCCGCGCCCATCCAAAGCACATCGTGATTGCCCCACTGCACGTCCACATGATGGTGCATCATAAGGTGGTCAAGTATAACGTCCGCATGCGGGCCGCGGTCGAATATATCGCCCACGATATGCAGCTCGTCAACGGTCATGCGCTTTATAAGCGTGGCCATTTCTTCTATCATGGTATCCGCGCTGCCGGTATCGACTATTGCGCGGATTATATGGTCATAATAGCGTTCCTTATTGGGCGTGCCGCCGGTATTGAGCATTTCCTCCATTATGTAGGCATACTCTTTGGGCAGCGCCTTCCTTACCTTTGAGCGGGAATACTTGGTGGTACACTGGCGGCAGACGGCAATGAGCCGCTTGAGCGTTACCCTGTACCAATCCTCCATATCCGTTTCCGTGCGCTTGACTTCCCTAAGCTTTTCCCTCGGGTAATATATCAGCGCCGCCAGGCTGCGCCTTTCACCAAGGGTAAGGCTGTCCCCCAGCGCGCTCTGTATCTTTTCCGCCACGGCGCCGGAGCCGTTGTTTAATATGTGCAGGAACGCTTCATGCTCGCCGTGTATATCGCTCATGAAATGCTCCGTGCCCTTGGGAAGGTTGAGTATTGCGGTAAGATTGATTATTTCGGCGCTTGCCGCCTGCACCGTTGGGTATTCGCGCGCCATCTGCTGAAGTAGTTTCAGTTCTCGCTCCGTCATAGCGTACCTCCGCGTAAGAATAAATATTTATTTATATTTGCCGCCGCGCCCCCTCTATGCCCTGCGCGGGGCAAAAAGCCAAATTCAATTACATATTGTCGGTATTCTTTATGCCGACGTAGGGCAGATTGCGGAAATGGCCCTTATAATCAAGGCCGTAGCCTATAACGAATTCGTTGGGTATAACAAAACCCACATAGTCCGGCGAAATGGCACATTCGCGCCTTTCGGGCTTATCGAGCAGGCAGGCTATCCTAAGGCTTGCCGGCTGGCGGGTCTTTAATATATTGGTCAGGTGGTTAAGGGTAAGGCCGCTATCCATAATATCCTCAACAATAAGCACATGGCGGCCGGTTATGGATATATCCATGTCCTTTGAAATGCGCACTATGCCGGAGGTACGCATTCCGTTGCCGTAGCTGGATATGGACATGAAATCCATTTCAAGATTGCATGTCATCTGGCGGGAAAGATCGGAAAAGAACTGCACTGCGCCCTTAAGTATGCAAAGGAGCACAACGTCCTTGCCGGCGTAGTCTTCGGATATCTGCGCGCCCATTTCCTTAACGCGCTGACGGATCTGTTCTTCGCTTATCAATACGCGTGCTACGTCTTTTTCCATTTCGTTTATCATTGCTGCATTACCCCTTCTTTGGCCCGGTTCGGGTCAGTTTTATTTTTGTATGAATTCTATTTTAACAGCGTTTTTGCTGTTAATTGTCAGCTTTATGCTCTCCGCCGCGCCGAGCCCCGGCGCGAACAGCACATCCCTGCCGGAAGCTATCAGCGCAAGATCGCGCTTCTCCCGCGGCAGTTTTGCGTCTATATACGCATCCTTCAGCTTTTTGCCACCGGGGGCATTTATTCTATGGAACCTGTCCCCCGCCCTCCTTTGCCGGATGAGCGTATCCTCCGGCAGCTTGTCCGCATCTATGCAGGCGGAGTATCTGTCGCGCGGCCTGTCCGTCACGGCGCATTTTGCAACGCGGTATGTTCCCGCTTCGGTCTCCGTTTCGCCGTTCAGGCAAAGCGGCTGCTCCCATTCGCCCGTCTGCTTTATATAATGCCCGAAGCATATCAGTTCATAGCTTGTCCATACGTCCGCGCCCGGTATTTCTATCCTTGCACCCGTGCGCGCGGAAAGCAGCTTTATTATTGAATCTATGTGCCCGCGCTCGGCGTCCGTAAGCGCGCCTATTTCGCTCAGCGCCGCGCGTATGCAGCGGCTTAAAATCGGCCGCGGCAGCTTACTCAGCGCCGTCCTGTCGAACCCGCCCTGCCGCCTTGCCGCGTTCAGCTCGTTTTCGGCTATTTGGCAAAGGTAGCTTTCATCTTCACTGAGCATTTCGCCCATTGCGCAAAGGCCTGGCACAAGGCGCGGGTTAAAGTCCCTTTTAAGGTATGGTATTGTTTCAAGGCGCAGCTTGTTGCGCGTGCCTTCGGCAATAAAGTTGGTCGCATCCGTGCAATAGGGAAGGTTTTCATTGGCAAGGTAGCTTTCTATCTCCGCCTTGCTCAGGCATAAAAGCGGCCTTATTATGTCCCCTCTCCTGGGCGCCATGCCGCAAAGCCCCCTCAGCCCGCTGCCGCGCACAAGGTGCAGCAGTATGCTTTCCGCCTGATCGTCCATATGGTGCGCCACGGCTATCTTATCCGCGCCGAAAAACGCCTTCGCTTCCTCCAGAAAATCATAGCGCAGCATGCGCCCGGCCTGTTCCAGCGTTTCGCCCCGCTGCCGCGCAAGGCGCGGAATGTCCGCATAGCCGCCGTATGCCCGTATGCCGTAAAAATCGCAAAGGTCGTGCACAAACTCCGCGTCCTCGTGCGCCGCTTCCCCGCGGATGCCGTGGTTAAGGTGCGCCGCGCATATGGTGAAATCGAGCCGCGTGCAGAGCGATTTTAATATGTGCAGCAGGGCCACGCTGTCCCCGCCGCCGCTTAATCCTATAAGCACTTTGTCGCCTGGAGAGATGAGTTCATGCTGCAAGATATATTGTTCTACCCGTTCGCGCATAGCCGCTGCCTCCTTAACGACAAATTATACAGTTATAAGTATACCTTTTATAGCGGCATTTGACAAGGGAGGCCGCGGAATCTATAATGATATAAAATAGATTTTTAGGAGAGACACATATATGAAGCTTGGTGTGGTGGGTCTGCCAAACGTTGGCAAAAGCACGCTGTTCAATGCAATAACCAAGGCCGGTGCGCAGGCGGCCAACTATCCTTTCTGCACGATAGAGCCAAACGTAGGCTCCGTCGCCGTGCCGGACGAGCGGCTGGACGTGCTGGCAGAAATGTACAATCCCGAAAAATATACGCCCACGACCATAGAATTTGTGGATATAGCCGGCCTTGTGCGCGGCGCATACAAGGGCGAGGGCCTTGGCAACAAGTTCCTTTCGCACATACGCGAGGTGGACGCGATTGTTCACGTAGTGCGCTGCTTTGAGGACGAAAACATAGTGCATGTGGACGGTTCCGTAGACCCTGCGCGCGACGTTGAAACAATAGGCATAGAGCTTATATTTGCCGACCTTGAAACGGTTGAAAAGCGCATGGACCGCACCCGCAAGGCCGCCAAGGGCGATAAGCAGCTTATGGGCGAGGTTGAACTGCTGGAGCGGGCAAAGGCGCACCTTGAAGCGGGCAAGCCAATACGCACCATGCAGGCGGACGAAAAGGAGAAGGAGATGCTCAAGGGCATGTTCCTTTTGACCACGAAGCCCGTTATATACGCCGCCAACATTTCGGAAAACGACATCGGCAAGGCGGACAACGCGCTTGTGGACGCGCTGAAGAAGGCCGTGGCGCACGAAAACGCGGAGGTCATAACCATATGCGCGCAGGTGGAAGAGGAAATTGCCGAGCTTTCCCCCGAAGAAAAGCAGACGTTTATTGAGGAACTCGGCATCGGCGAAAGCGGCCTTGATAAGCTGGTAAAGGCATGCTACAAGCTGCTTGGGCTTATAAGCTACCTGACCGCGGGGCCGAAGGAAGTGCGCGCATGGACGATAGAGCGCGGCACAAAGGCGCCGCAGGCCGCAGGCAAGATCCATACGGACTTTGAGCGCGGCTTTATACGGGCGGAGGTCGTTCCGTTTGAAACGCTGAAAGAGCTTGGCAGCATGACCGCCTGCAAGGAAAAGGGCCTTATCCGCAGCGAGGGCAAGGATTACGTTATGCAGGACGGCGATGTGGTGGTATTCCGCTTCAATGTATAAAAATAAAAAACAAAAGCTCCGGTCATCCGGAGTTTTTTTATGTTCAAAATCAGCTTCCTTTTTGCTGGTATTATTATAGCACATCTAAAACATAATTACCAGACTTGAACGCAAACTGAAAAGCACATATCATCATAGTGAAAAACGGAGGTGATATGCATGGATAACTGCGCATTGGTAAACGACATTGCAAAGGTATGGAAATACGCGGACGAAATGTTCCCCGCTTTCGGCAGCATTTCTATCGACTGGGATGGGGCGTTCGGCGCATTTTTGCCGCGTGCGCTGGCAGCTCAGGACGAAAAGGAGGCACAACTGCTGCTGTGCGAATTTTTGAACCTGCTTGAAGATGGGCATACGGACTATACCCCTCCAAGGGCGTTCCGCGACAGAGTAGGCTATTTGCCGTTTGAGCCGGACTATGCCGGCGGAAAGTGGCACATCGGCAGCGCAAACGAAGCGCTGAGTGCGCACCTGGGCGCGGAGATAATAAGCATAAACGGCAAAAGCATGGATGATATTACAGCCTCGCTGTACCCATATGCGTACCACGTTGGCAATTTTATCTATCCTTCGCGCGTAAGCACGCTGCTGCCCATGTTCCTTAGCAAAACGGGCAATGTGCTGAAAACCGCAAACGGCAAAGCGGAGTTCGATTTGGCTGAAGCTCAGAGCGCAATGCAGCCCGCACCTGCTCCCGCGGCAAGCCGCGCATTTGTCCCCGCGGACGAAGGCAAGCTTGAAATGCGCCTGTACAGCGGCAATATGCTATACGTCAAATGGGACGACTGCCTTTACGACAAGGCCGCGGACGAGATACACGCGGCAATAACAAAGCATTCCCCCGCGGGCGTGGTGCTGGACATGCGCGCTAACATAGGCGGCATGACTATGTACGGCGGAAAAGTTGCGGAGCTGTTCATAGACGGCGAATTTCACGGCAGTCAAAAGCGCACACGCCTGACGAAGGGCATAGAGCTTGCCTCCGCAAGCCAGCTTGTTGGCATATGTTCGCCGGAAACAATAGAAAAATATATCGAGCAGGGGCTTTGCGACAGCGAAGAAGCGGAACAAAGCCGCGTGATATGGCAAAAGCAGAACTGCGAGCATTATGTTGACACATACGGCGCGCCTGACCATAAGGCATTGTATCACGGGCCTTTGGCGGTATTGACCTCCCGCCGCACGATATCCGCCGCGGAGGACATAGTTGCCATGTTCAAAAGCAATAACCGCGCCGTGCTTATAGGCGAGTCCACCTGCGGCACCACCGGCACTCCGCTGCTGCTTAGGCTTAGCACGGGCGGCATGGCAAGGATATGCTCCGTGCGCTATGCGCTGCTTGACGGTACGGAGTTCATAGGCCGCGGCATAGCGCCGCACGTTGCCGTATCCGCGCCGTACGGGCCGCATGACGCCGCGCTCGACACAGCGTTTGAACATATTTCGCGTTAACCAAAAAGCCTCCGCATGATATAAATGCGGAGGCTGTGCCGTAATGTGGGAGGCTTACAGCACCTTTGCAAGGAAATCCTTTGTTCTGGGGTTTTGGGGATGCTGGAATATTTCTTCCGGCGTGCCGCGCTCCATTATGTTGCCGCCGTCCATGAACAGCACGCGGTCGGATATTTCGCGTGCAAAGCCCATTTCGTGCGATACTATAACGGTGGTCATGCCGCCTTTTACAAGGTCGCGTATAACGCTGAGCACCTCGCCCACCATCTCCGGGTCAAGGGCGCTTGTGGGTTCATCGAACAGCATCACGTCCGGCTCCATGGCAAGCGAACGCACTATAGCAAGGCGCTGCTTCTGCCCACCGGAAAGCTTATTGGGATGCTCGTTGCGCTTTTCGTAAAGGCCGACCTTGTGCAGCAGCTCCTCCGCCTGCGCGGTGGCTTCTTCCTTGGTTTTCAGCTTTTGCAGCACGGGCGCCATGGTGATATTGTCTATGCAGCTCATATGCGGGAACACGTTGAAGCTTTGGAACACCATGCCCATCCTGCGGCGGTATTGGTTTATGTCCACGCCCTTTTGGTTGAGCACATGCCCTTCAAACTCCACCGTGCCGCTGTCCGGCATTTCCAGCAGATTAAGGCAGCGCAGGAACGTGCTTTTGCCGCTGCCGCTGGGGCCTATTATGGACACGGCTTCGCCCTTCTTTATATGCTCCGTAACTCCGTTGAGCACCAGCAGCTTGCCGAAGCTTTTATGCAGATCCGTTACCTTAATCATGGCTCAGTCTCCTTTCGAGCGCGCTTACGCCGCGGCCGAGTATAAACGTTAAAATGAAATAGATTATGCCGACTATCAGCAGGCATTGCAGCGGCAGAAACTCCTTGCCGTTAACGGTCAGGTAGCTTGTCATCAAATCGCCCACGAAGAACGTGGATGCAAGCGAGGTCTCCTTGATTATGGTTATAAATTCGTTGCCGAGCGCGGGCAGTATGTTTTTCACCGCCTGCGGCAGGACTACCTTAACCATTGCCTGCGACTGGGTCAGGCCAAGGCTCCTTGCGGCCTCCGTCTGCCCCTTATCAACGGCCTGTATGCCGCTGCGGATAACTTCCGACACATAGGCGGAGCTGTTTATCGTAAGCGCTATGGCAACGCTTGCATATGTGCTTACGTTCAGAGAGGGCAGCAGCAGCGGCACAACGAAGTAACCGACATATACCTGCAAAAGGCTCGGCGTGCCGCGGATTATTTCCACATACGCCGTTATTATGCCGCGCAGTATGCGGCTTTTGCCCATTTTGCCGAAGGCGAGCAGCGTGCCTATTATCGCGCCGAAGAATACGGCGATCGCCGAAAGCGCAAGCGTGGTGCTGAGCCCCTTAACGAGGAACACGTCCCAATAGCGCGTTACTATCTTAATAAATTTCTCAAAAAAATCGACCAGATCCAATGCCGTATCTCCTTTTGTTTATTGGCCCCCTTCGGGCGTAAAAGCGCGGCGGGTGCGTTCCCCGCCGTGCTGCGTATTCGTTTTGTTCAGGCTTACTGAGCCTTACCGTCGTCGGTGTAGGAAATTTCCTGCGCGGTGTCTATACCGGCCAGCTTCTTGGCATCCTCGTACCAGCCGGAGTAGAGATCGTTCGCCATGCAGTCCGCCAGTATGTCGTTTACCTTCTTGAGCAACTCCTCGTCCTTCTTGTTGAGCAGTATAACGTTGTTCTCGTACTTGGGGTCAACATCGAACATGAAGCCGGACTTGCCGATATCCTGATTGTTAGCCATTATGGCTTCCGCATTGCCGTCCGCAACGGCCACGCCGTCCACCTTACCGGTCTGCAGGGCAACTACCGCAACGTTTATGTCCTTGAAAAGTTCAACGGTGGTATCTTCGGGCAGGGCCTCGTTGCAGAGCAGCTCCTGAAGGCTTGCAGCCTGCGCGCCGATCTTCAGTCCGGCGAAGTCCTCGGCCTTGGTGTACTGGCCGGCCTTGTCCGCAGGAACTATTATGGTCTGCTGGGTTTCATTATCGCCGGCGATATAATAATCGGAGATCAGGTAGTTTTCCGCGCGCTCCGCAGTCCAGCTGAAGCCGGAAATGCCAAGGTCAACGTTGCCCATCTGCACGGCCACCTGGCACGCATCAAAGCTCATCGGCTCTATTTCAAGCTTCATGCCAAGCTGCTCGGCAATGTGCTTTGCAAGCGTTACATCGAAACCAACGAACTGTTCCTGGCCTTCTTTGGCGGTGTCCACAAACTCCATCGGGGCAAAGTCCGGGGAAAGGGCAACCTTCAGCACGGGCGTTTCGTCGCTGCCGTTGGCGTTGTTGTCGGCGGCGTTGTTGGCGCAGGCGATGCAGCCGAGCATCATTATCAGCGCGAGCGCGATAACCGTAATCTTCTTCATAATATATATCCTCCTAAAAATTTAAAGT
>CAVDFM010000075.1:0-10094 GCA_963608365.1 bacterium
CAATGAGAGGGCGCGTTTTTAATATATGCGCCAAGCCGGGTGGCACCGCAGGAATTTATTTTTAGAAGAATTGCTCCTGTCCCAGCGATCGCAGTCAGTTGTGGTCGCTGCGGGCGGGAGTTTTAATTTTAAGATTTTTTGACCCAAGGAGGTAAATGGACAATGTTTCGCAAAGGGAAGCGATGGCGCGGCGCGCCGGTATCGCAAGCATATTTTGACAAGTGACCGAGAAACTAAACCCATTGACTAAGAAAGGATAAAACAATGAAAAAGATATTCGCTTTTGTGCTCAGTATAATAATGGCCGCGGCATGCATGGCCGCATGCTCCCCCTCAAATCCCGCCCCCGCAAACGATGCGGACGGCAAAACCGTAAAGGTCGGCATTTGCAACTATGTTGACGATGCTTCCCTTAACCAGATAGTTGAAAACATTCAGGCCCGCCTTAAAGAAATAGGCGACGAAAAGGGCGTTACGTTCGACGTATCCTACGATAACTGCAACGCGGACGCGAACCTGCTTACGCAGATAATTTCAAACTTTATCGCGGACGATGTGGACATAATGATAGGCGTGGCGACGCCTGTTGCAATGGCTATGCAGGCCGCGACCGAGGACAACGGCATTCCCGTGGTTTTCGCAGCCGTGTCCGATCCCGTGGGCGCGGGCTTAGTCGAATCGATGGAAGCGCCGGGCAGCAATGTTACCGGCACTTCGGACTATCTTGACACGGCGGCCGTTATGCAGCTCATCACTGCCGCCGATCCGGACGCGAAGAACATAGCCCTGCTTTACGACATCGGGCAGGATTCCTCCACCGCCGCAATAGCCCACGCCAAGGAATATCTGGACGCCAACGGCATTGCCTACGGCGAATACACCGGCACCACCGTGGATGAAGTTACCCTTGCCGTGCAGGCGCTTATAGCGGACGGCGTGGACGCCGTGTTCACCCCCACGGACAACACCATAATGAAATCGGAACTTAGCATATACGAAATGCTTCAGGAGGCGGGCATACCGCACTACACCGGCGCGGACTCCTTCGCACTCAACGGCGCGTTCCTGGGCTACGGCGTGGATTACGCGGCGCTGGGCGTTGAAACGGCAAACATGGCGGCAAGCATAGCGCTTGACGGCGCAAAGCCCGCCGAGACCGCCGTTAAGACTTTCGACAACGGCTGCGCCACCATAAACACCGAAACCTGCGAAAAGCTGGGCTTTAACTATGATGAGATCTGCAAGGCATCCGAGCCGTTCTGCACCAAGATACAGAGCATAGTTACGGCGGAAAGCTTTGACGAAGTGAAATAACAAACCCTGTAAGAAAGGCAAAGAAAAATGGGACTTGATCAGATATTGGCGCTGCTGCAGACGGCGCTTGAGCTGGGGCTTATATCCTCGCTTACGGTGCTGGCGCTGTTTTTAAGCTATTCCATGCTTAACGTGTGCGATCTTTCCACGGACGGCTGCTTCACGCTGGGCGCCGTGGTGGGCGCGGCGGTGGCCATATCGGGGCACCCGTATTTATCCATACCGGCGGCCATGCTTGCGGGCGTGGCTTCCGGCTTCATAACCGCCGTACTGCAAACCAAAATGGGCGTGAACAGCCTGCTTGCGGGTATAATAGTAAACACGGGGCTGTATTCCGTGAACATTGCCATAATGGGCGGATCGAGCATACTGAACATGAACAAGGCCGATACCGTGTTCACGGCGGTTAAGGCCGCGCTTGCAAAGATAAACCTGAGCGAGCAATATAAGCTTGCCGTTGCCGCGGCGGCGGTCATCATAATAGCGGTGCTGCTGGGGCTGTTTCTCAAAACGCGGCTTGGCCTTGCCATCCGCGCCACGGGGGACAATCCGGACATGGTGCGCTCATCCTCCATCAATCCCGTTTTCACTACCATAATAGGTCTGTGCGTAGCCAATTCGTTCACGGCGCTTTCAGGCTGCCTGCTTGCGCAGGCGCAGAAGTCCGTGAATATAGACATCGGCGGCGGCATGGTGACCATTGCCCTTGCTTCGCTTTTGATAGGCAACGTATTCTTGGGCAAAAAGAAAATGCCGCTCAGAATAGCCGGCATGGTGCTTGGCGCGTTTGTGTTCCGCCTTGTGTATACCATTGCGCTGCGCTTCAATATGCCCGCGTTCATGCTCAAGCTTGTGTCGAGCGTAATAGTGGTCGCGGCCATATCCATTCCGTATATAAAGCAGCAGCTTCCGCTTATAAAGCGCAGGATTGAAAGCCGCAAACGGGAGGGCAACGCCAATGCTTAAAATAGACGGTATCACCAAATCCTTTTCCGTAGGCACGGAAACGCGGCGCGCGCTTGACAGCGTTAGCCTGAACGTTAAAAAAGGCGACTTTATAACAATAATAGGCGCGAACGGCGCGGGTAAATCCACCCTGTTCAACGCGATTGCCGGAAGCTTCATAACCGACAGCGGCACTATAACCCTCGACGGGCAGGACATAACGCTTATGAGCGAATATAAGCGCGCGCGCAGCATAGGCAGGCTGTTTCAGGACCCCATGCGCGGCAGTGCGCCGGGCATGACCATTGAAGAAAACCTTGCCCTTGCGGCGGGCAGCGGGAAATGGCTCAGCCGCGTTTCAAAGCGGGACAGGGAGCTTTTCCGCGAAAAGGTAGCCATGCTCGGCATGGGGCTTGAGGATAGGTTCGACCAAAGCGTGGGCGGGCTTTCCGGCGGGCAAAGGCAGGCGCTTACGCTTATTATGGCGACCATAAACCCGCCGAAGCTTCTTTTGCTTGATGAGCACACGGCGGCGCTGGACCCGGGCGCAGCGGAAAAGATACTGCGCGTTACGGATTCGATAATACGCGAACATAACCTGACCTGCCTTATGATAACGCATAATATGCAATCCGCATTGGAGCTGGGCAACCGCACCATAATGATGGACAAAGGCAAAATAGTTATGGACGTATCCGGCGAAGAGCGCGCGGCGCTTACGGTGAACGATCTTTTGCTTAGGTTCCGCGAAATATCGGGCAAGGCATTGGATAACGACAGGATGCTGCTTATATAATCCATATAATATAGAAAAAGAGTGGGGCGCGCCGCTCTTTTTTATATCCGTATTATTCTGTAACTCGGCTTATATGCCCGCCTGTATGCTTCGCTGTGCGAAACGGGCGGGAAACCCGCCTTTTCATATTCGCATAAATATTCGTCAAGCTCCGCCGTGGTGAAGCCGAAGCGGCCTTCGGCGCATACCGCCTTCAGCGTATCAAGCTTCGCCTTAAAACCGGCCGTGCTGCCGTGCACGCCGTTCGCCGCGGCAGCAAACGCCGCGTTCAGCCGCTCAAGCGGGAGCGTAGCCGTATCCACCGCCGCAAGATTCACCCTTGCTATGCCGCAGCCTATGTATTCATACAGCGGCATTGTATCGTCATGCGCGGTTTGGGCGTACTCGGCCTTCAGCCGTTCGAGCGCGGCGGCCTCGTTTTTTATCATGTGTCCGCTGCCGAATTCGCCCTGGTATATCAGCTTCACGGCATCCGTGGGCCGCATGAGCGGGTAGCGCGCCGCGTGCGCGCACAGCACGCCGTAAAGTTCGTCCGTTTCGGCCATTGCGCATGTTCCTTTCAGTCCGTTGAATATTCTGTCCGTATAATAGCATCATACCGACCCCGATGCAAGCAAACAAACTTTGTATCGCGGACCAGAAAAGTTTTATACATATAACCATTATAACTATAACAATATGCGGCTATAAGATAGGCGTAATTGACAAAGCATATAAGCACCCCTTATAATTATTGTGTCGTATTTTGGCCGGGTGACCTGCCGGTAAAAAAGGAGATAGAAATGGCCCTGTTATTCGATACCCATGTGCAGAAAATGAAGTACAACGTGCTTAGGGAAGTTGCAAAGCTTGCCTACCGCGATGAGCTGACCCCGCAGAGGATAATGGAAATTGCCCCGCGAATAATTCCGGATGGCAAGCCCATGTTCCGCTGCTGCATATATAAAGAGCGCGCCATTATAAACGAGCGCGTAAGCATGGCCCTTGGCGGGGATGAAGACGGCACGGTAGTAGGCGTGCTGCCCATTGCGTGCGACGAATGCCCCGTTGACGGCATTCAGGTGTCCGCTGCCTGCCGCGGCTGCCTTGCGCACCGCTGCAAGGATAATTGCCCCAAGGACGCCATAAGCATAGTTAATCACAAGGCCGTTATAGATAAAGAAAAGTGCATAGAGTGCGGCAAGTGCATGTCCGTCTGCCCGTATTCGGCAATAGTCAAGCACACGCGCCCCTGCGTAAACGCCTGCAAGCCGCAGGCCATACACATTGATCAGCACACCGAAAAGGCCGTTATAGATAAGGAAAAGTGCATTTCCTGCGGCGCGTGCGTGTATCAATGCCCGTTCGGCGCAATAACCGATAAGTCCGACATAACTAAGGTAATATCCCTCATCCGCGATTCCAATTTGAACACGGATTATCATGTTTATGCCGTGGTGGCCCCCAGCATGGCCAGCCAGTATCCCAACGCCGTGCCGGAGCAGGTTGTCGCGGGCATAAAGGCGCTGGGCTTCCATGCGGTTGTTGAGGCCGCGTGGGGCGCGGACATGGTGGCGTGGCTTGAAGCGCAGGAGCTTGTTGAAAAAGGTTTCCTCACGTCCTCCTGCTGCCCGGCGTTCGTGAACTATATAAATCGCCATTTCCCCTCGCTCAAGGAGCATGTGTCCCACAACCTTTCCCCCATGGCGCAGATGGCAAAATGGCTGCACGAAACGGACGAAAACTGCCACGTTGTGTTCATTGGGCCCTGCATAGCCAAAAAGGCCGAAACCAAGTATACAGACGCTGGCAAGTACGTTGACTATACCATAACGTTTGAAGAGATGCAGGCCATGTTCTCCGCCCGCGGAATAGACGTGACCACGATGCACAAGGCGGAGCTTGACAACGCATCCTTCTACGGGCGCATATTCGCCCGCTGCGGCGGACTGGCGGAGGCCGTGACAGAGGCGCTCAAGGAGCAGGGCGTGAGCGAGGAGCAGTTTAAGCTCAACGCCGTATCCTGCAACGGCATTGCGGAATGCAAGGTTGCCCTTTTCAAAAAACAGAAGGGCATACTTAAGGAGAACTTTATTGAGGGCATGGCGTGCGTAAACGGCTGCATAGGCGGCCCGGCGTGCCTGAGCCACAGCTCCAAGAACATAGCGCAGGTGGACGCATACGGCAAATCCTCCATGGAGCATACCATTGCGGACGCCATTAGGGTAATGCAGATACTTAACCCCGCGCTTAGCAAAAAGGGCGACGGCGAAGTTGAAAAGGAAATAGAAGCCATAGAGCGCACCAACCAAACCAAAGAATAAGCCGGAGGAACAGCGATGATAACCGTATCCGTATGCATTGGCAGCGCCTGCCATAAAAGAGGCTCCTACGCCATATTGAACCGCTTTAAGCAGCTTGTGCAGCAGCACGGCGCCGAGGACAGGGTGAACATTGCGCCGGTGTTCTGCCTGGGCGAATGCGCAAACGGCGTATCCGTAAAGATAGATGATAAGCTTCTGCTCGGCATGTGCGAAGATAACGTGGACGCGGCATGGGCGCAGCATGTGCTGCCGCGCATAGGATAAGCGGGTAACGCGGCAATGGGTATACTTCAATTTGAAAGCGTAAACTGCAAGGATTGCTGCAAATGCATAGGCGTATGCCCCGTTAAGGCGATAGAGGTCAAAAACCACCGCGCCATGATAGTTGAGCGGGACTGCATACTGTGCGGAAACTGCACGCTTGCCTGCCCGCAGCATACCAAGCACGGAACGGACGAATCCGCATCGGTAAAGGAGCTTATCCGCTCCGGCAGGAAGGTCATAGCAAGCGTTGCGCCAAGCTATGCGGCGTATTTTAACGGCTGCGGGTTTGAGCCGCTGCGCACCGCGCTGAAGGCGCTGGGCTTTTACGATGCGCGGGAAACCGCCGAGGGCGCGTATATAGTAAAAAACGAATACGAAAAGCTTATTGCTAACGGCATAAAAAAGCCGGTAATATCATCCTGCTGCACAACGCTTAATCTTTATATTCAGAAGCATTGCCCGGACGCGATAGAACTGCTTGCCCCCGTGATCACGCCAATGCAGGCGCATGCGAAGCTGATACACCGCGACGAACCGGGCGCGGCGGTGGTATTCATAGGCCCCTGCATATCCAAAAAGGCCGAGTGTGAGCAGGAAGACAGCGAGCTTGAATACGCAATAACGTTCGACGAGCTGGACGATTGGCTCGGCGAAGCGAAGATAACCATTATGCCCGCGGCGGAGAACGAGCAGCGGCTTTCGCGCTTTTTCCCCGTGTCCGGCGGCATACTCAAAACAATGACAAAGCAGAGCGGCGTGAACTACGTTGCCGTGGATGGGGCGGATAGCTGCATTTCCGCCGTTAAGGACGCGCTTGCAGGCAAGCTTGACGGCTGCTTTATAGAGATGAGCTTTTGCCAGGGCTCCTGCATAGGCGGGCCGGTTTTCAGCAGCGTTGACCATTCCGCCGCGGCAAGCTACGTCAGCGTTGCGCATAACGCCGCGGGCGATACGGATTTTGACATTGCGCCAATCGATAACATTCAAACGCGCTTTAGGGACAACCGCACCTATTATATGCCGCCCACAGAAAAGCAGATAGCCGCCATATTCAAAAAGATGGGCAAAGAGGGGCCTGAGGATGAGTTGAACTGCGGCATGTGCGGCTATGCATCCTGCCGCGATAAGGCCATTGCCGTAATAATGGGCCGCGCGGAAATAACAATGTGCATGCCGTATATGAAAAAGCGCGCGGAGTCATTTTCGGATAAAATACTCAATATCACGCCGGACGCAATACTGGCCGTGGACATGGATCTTCGCGTGCAGCAGATAAACAACGCCGCGTGCGAAATGTTCGGCGTTCAGCCAAACGACATAGTGAGCCAAAGCGTGAGCGCGCTGGTGGACGAGTTCGACTTTGTGGAGCTTATTTCAAGCGGTGAAGCCGCAAAGGAAAAGTTCACTTACCTGGCGGAATATAATCTTTATCTCAAGCAGTCGCTTTATTATGACGCTTCAAGCGGCATAGTGATATGCATAATGAAGAACATAACCCGCGAAAAGCAGCGGCAGAACATGGTAATGCGGCACAAAACGCAGGTTGCCGGCATGGCGGACGACATTGTGGATAAGCAGCTTAGGATAGTGCACGAAATAGCGTCCCTCCTCGGCGAATCGGCCGCGGAAACAAAGGTTGCCATATCCAGGCTGAAGGACGCCGTCATGATGGAAAACGAGGAGCAGTAAATGGTCGATCTGTTCATAGAAAGCGGCCATGCCAGCATAAATAAGCACGATGAAACGCTCTGCGGGGACTCGTATTCGATAAAGAAAAACGGGGAGCAGCTCGTTGCCGTGCTGAGCGACGGGCTTGGCAGCGGCGTTAAGGCGAACATACTTTCAACGCTGACGGCGAACATGCTTTCCACAATGATGCTGAATCATCTTCCTGTTGACGAATGCATAGAAACCGTTGCAAGCACGCTGCCCATGTGCCGCGAAAGAAAGCTTGCATATTCAACGTTCACGCTCGCCTGCTTCACGGATTCTACCGTGCGCCTTGTGCAGTACGATAATCCGGACGCGGTGCTGCTTAGGAACGGCAAAAACTATGTTTACGATACGAACATACATTTTATAGGCGAAAAGAAAATATGCGAAAGCACCATAAACCTTACGGAAAACGACATGCTGGTGCTGATGACGGACGGCATAACCAACGCCGGCATAGGCAAGCTTTCGCCAAACGGCTGGAAGCGCGAAGAAGTGATAGACTTCCTTGAGCGCTGGTACACGCCGGACATATCGCCGCAGAACCTTGCCGCAAGGCTGGTTGAGGCGGGGAATGTGCTGTGCATGGATTCAAATGACGACGACATGACGGCGCTTGTGTTCAAGGTGCGCCCGCGCCGCGCAATAAACGTTATGATAGGCCCGCCTGCCGACCCGAAGGACGATGCGCGCGTGCTGAAGCTTTTCTTTGCAAAAGAGGGCAGCCACATATGCTGCGGCGGCTCCACGGCGCACATGATAAGCCGTTACCTTAACAAGCCCATTGTCCCCGTTGCGGACAGCGGAACCGATAAGGTGCCCGCAATAGCCAAGATAGAAGGCATGGATCTGGTGACGGAGGGCATAATAACGCTTCAACAGGTTGCGGACATGGCGGAGCAATACGTTTCCGATAACAGGCTGAGCATAACCATAAACAATGCAAGCGACGGCGTATCGCTGCTGTGCGCATATCTGTTTGAGCAGGCCACGGACATAAACTTATTCTTCGGCAAGGCGGAAAACGCCGCCAATGAAGATCTTGACATAGGCATGGACGCGAAGGCGATAGTTATAAACCGCCTTATAAGCAGCCTTAGAGAGATGGGCAAAAATGTGAAAATAAGCCGCTGCTGACGCGGCGGAGCGAAAACGGTTCAGGAGGCTTTTCCCCGGGCCGTTTTTTGTGCTATACTATAATCAGATTAGATGAGTTAACCAAAGGAGGAAATGCATATGGATTACAGAAAACTGCCCCACGGCACGGAGATGATAAGCACCATAGGCCTTGGCCTTGGCAGCATACACACCACCTCGACGGAGGAAGAGATAGAGGCCGCGGTAAAGTTTGCGCTGGATAACGGAATAAACTTCTTTGATCTTTGCTGCGGGCGGGTGAGCACGTTCGCCGCCGTGGGCCGCGCCATAAAGCCCCGCCGCGACAAGGCGTATACCCAAATGCACTTCGGCGCGGTATATACAAATGATGAATACGGCTTCGGCCGCGATATAGACACGGTGAAGGCATCCTTTGAAAAAGTGCTTAATGCATCCGGACTCGGATACACCGATTTCGGCTATGTCCATTGCATAGACGAGGACGACGACTATTCTGACGTTATGCGCCCCGGCGGAATATTCGATTATATCCGTTCGCTCAAGGCGCAGGGCATAGTGCGCCACATAGGCTGCTCCACGCACACGCCCTCCATAGCCCGCCGCTTTATAGAAACGGGCGAAATAGACATGTTCATGTTCAGCATAAACCCCGCCTATGATTACGCGGAATGCGAGTTTGGCTACGGCGAAGCTCCCGAGCGCGCCGCGCTTTACGCCCTTGCAGAGCAGAAGGGCGTTGGCATAAGCGTTATGAAGCCCTTTGCCGCGGGTCAAATGCTGGACGAAAAGCGCTCCCCGCTCAGCGTTGCGCTCACGCGGGAGCAATGCATACAGTATGCGCTCGACAGGCCCGCCGTAATATGCTGCCTGCCCGGCGTGAACAGCATTGATAACGTTAAAGAGGTGCTGGAGTTCTATTCCTCCACCAAGGAGCAGCGCGACTATTCAGCCCTTGGCGCAGCCATACCCAAGGATTCCATAGGCCGCTGCGTATACTGCAACCATTGCGCGCCCTGCCCCATGGGCATAGACATAGGCCTTGTGAACAAGTATTACGACTTGGCCAAAATGGGGGACGACATGGCAAAGAGCCATTATTATAAGCTTTCCACCCATGCGGATGCGTGCGTGCAATGCGGCCATTGCGAATCCCGCTGCCCGTTCCATGTGCAGCAGATCGGGCGCATGGAGGAAATAAAGGAGTATTTTGGGGAGTAAATAGCATATACAAAAAGGCTCCCTTTTACGGGGTTCGGAGTTGAGCGCCGCCAGTGGCGGATGAAGCGAAATGGAGAGCGGGCAGGAACAGGGAGAATTACGAACGGCAGTGAGTAAGGCGACCTTGTTCCAACCTGGGCTCGATTTAGCTATTTGACTGAGGGGTTGCGACAATAAGTGCAGCCCCTTTTTTACTCCCTCCGTCTTTTGCTTCGCAAAATCCACCTCCCTCAAAGATGGAGGCTTATCACAGAAGTTTATAAAGTACTCCAAAAGGCTCCCTCTAAGAGGGAGCTGGAAATTCGCTGTAAGCGAATTTTCTGAGGGAGTAAAAACAACCAAATAACTGATAGTTGCTTTATAACCTTTTTTTGCCAGGGGGCCAGGGAAGATTTCGATTTCTCCCCTTAGGCCCCCTGGCG
>CAVDFM010000076.1:0-9856 GCA_963608365.1 bacterium
GGACACGGTGGATAACATAATAGGCATACTGCATCTGAACCATTTTTATAAGATGCTTGCCGAAAAGCCAGACGGGTTCGATATTCGGGATATACTTATGCCGGTGAACTTTGTGCATAAGACTATGCCGCTTGACGATGTGCTTAAGGAAATGAAGCGCCGCCAGTGCCACATGGTAATAGTTACCGATGAATACGGCGGAACCATGGGCTGCCTCACCATGGAGGACGTGCTGGAGCAGCTTGTGGGCGACATTTGGGACGAAACTGACGACATAGAGCCGGAGATAACCCAAACGGGCGAGGACACATACGACGTGGACGGCGATATGCGCATAGAGGACTTCCTTGACGAAATGGACATAGACGACCGCGACTTTGACGACGACAACGCGACCGTCGGCGGCTGGGCAATAGAAATGCTGGGCGACTATCCGAAGGTCGGGGACATGTTTGAATACAAGAACCTTACCGTAACGGTCAAAAAGCTGCAAAACCGCCGCGTAGTGCTGGTGGGCGTAAAGGTTTGGCCTGTGAAGGAAGAGGACGAGGAAGAAGAACTGTAAAAAGGCGAATGCGCTGCGGCAGCTCCGGTGAACGGCGGGGCTGCCGTTTTTATGCAAACAGTTAAAAATCTATTAACTTTTAATATCTCCCCATATATGGTAAAATAAATAAAATAGCATCAATATGCAGCGGAGGAATATGAAAAGATTGTTTTTTGCGCTGCTGGCGCTGCTTACGGCGGCGTTTGCGGCGGGCTGCGGCGAAGAAATAGAGGAGCCGCATATAAACATTGGCGACATGGAAAGCGGCGCGGGCATAACCAGCGCGGCCGATCTTGCTGCCTTTTTTGAATCCGGCGGTGAAAGGGCCGTGCTTGCGCGCTCGGTAGATATGGAGGACGCTATGCTCACCCTAAGCGCCGCGCGCGGGCATATAACAATAGAAGGCCGCGGGAATACCATATCCGGCAATGCGGACTGCGTGATACGCCTTGAGGACGGGGCGGAGCTTACGCTTGATGATGTGAACATAACCGGCGGCGCGGCCGGCATAGGCGGGCTTGGCTCGGGCAAAATATCGGGCCAGGGCGCTATAAACGCCGTTGCGCACGCGGTGGATTTTGCCGCGGGCATTGAGTTCGGCGAAAACAGCCGCTTTTATATCAAAAGCAACCGCGGCTGCGCAATACGCGCGGGAATGCTGAGCGTGGGCAAAGGCTGCGCGGTTTATGCCCAGGGCGGCGAAAGCGCAAGCGCCGTGAATATATTTGAAGAGGATCTTCTGCTCGATGAAGGCGCGCTGCTTGAAGCCGTGACGGAGGCCAACTATAACGCGCTGAAATGCACCGGAACGCTCGTTATGCAGGACGGCGCAACGCTGAAGGTGAAAAACAACGGCGAATACCACGGCGCGGAGCTTAACGAAATTGAGCTTTACGGCGTGACATACATAGAAGCGGACGGAGGAGACAAGGGCGTTGGCATGTTTGCGTTCAGTGCGGACGGCGATTATTACGCGGTTGGCCATTGCGAACCTGAAATGGTTATAGAAACGGGCAACGGCAGCGTAACGTTCGTGAGCGATGCGGCGGATATACCCGAACCCACGCCGGAACCAACCCCAGCAACGGAAGAATAACAAAACACGCGGCCTACAAAGGCGAAAGGAGACGGCATGGGCAGACAAACGGGCAGACCAAGCTTCCGCGCGGTGCGCAGGCGCAAATATATTGCACGAAGGATAATGGTGCTTATTTTGCTTGCGGGCGTTATAGTAGGGCTTGTATTTTTGACCAAGGCATTATTTGCGGGCAAGGTGACGCCGAACGGCAGTGCAACGCCAACGCCGAATATAAGCGAAACTCCGGCAGAGCCTACGCCCACGCCTAAGCCTACGCCCACGCCGGAGCTTGACGCGGCGCTGACCGTGACTGAGCAAAGTGCGGATGCATTGAGCCAGATGGGCTTTCATTCGGAAATATTCGTGCGGCGCGATCAGGCGACCACATATACGCGGGAGGAGAATATATACTTTGGCCGCGGCGATAAATACAGCGACCTGAAGGGCGTTATAACCTACGGCGGGAACAATTTCCGTTCATCCTTTGCATACGGCGGCGTGAACGCGCTGAGCGGGCAGCTTACCACGGCATGGGAAAAGAGCATAGGTCAGCTTGACTGCGGCACGGACGGCGTATGGACAGGCACGGGCTGGACGGGCATGCCCATAATAATACAATGGGACAGCGAAACGCGGGCGCTGCTGGGCATTGCGGAGGAGTTTAAGGCTAAAGATGGCTTTACGGAAGTGATATACCCCGCGATGGACGGCAAGATATATTTCTTTGAACTGAACACGGGCAAGGCTACCCGAAGCCCCATCGATATGGACGTTGTGAACAAGGGCACGGCTGCGCTGGACCCGCGCGGCTACCCACTGCTGTATTTGGGCCAGGGTGTGCAGAGCACCAGCGAGGAAGGCACATACGGCGCATGGTTCAGGGTAGTGAGCCTTATAGATAACAGCGTCATAAGCACATTCGGCGGCAGGGACCCCGCATCCAACCGCAAATGGCAGGCATATGATTCTTCGCCGATATTTGCATCCGATGCCGATACGCTTATAATAGGCGGCGAAAACGGGCTGCTGTATACCGTTAAGCTCAATGCCAAGTTCGATAAGGAGGCGGGCACGGTAAGCGTTGACCCGGGCAGGCTGGTAAAGTACCGCTATCACTTTTCCGGTTATTCGGACAGCGACGGCGCGCGCTGGTACGGCATAGAAAGCTCCGTTGCGGCATGGCATCAATACGCATTCTTCACGGATAACGGCGGCATGCTGCAATGCGTCGATCTGAACAGCATGACGCTTAAATACGCTGTTGATACGGACGGAGACGGCGACGCGGGCGTTGTTATAGAGGAAAGCGCAGACAACAACACAATATTCCTTTACGCCGCCAATAAGGCGGACGGCAGGAACGCCGCAGATGGACGGGACAAGGCCTATATACGCAAAATAGACGGCCGCACGGGAACCGTTGCGTGGACAAAAACGTTCGATGCTTCAGACGAAAACGCCGGCGGGGCATACGCGCCGGTGCACATAGGCAAAAACGAGCTGAACGGCACCATAATAGCAAGCCTGAGCGCCGTTGCGCTGAACGACGGCACTGACGGCGGGCTTATAATAGCGCTGGATAAATCCACAGGCGAAGAAAAATGGCGCGTGGAGCAGGCGGACGGCATATGGAGCGCGCCCGTTGTGATATACGATGAAAACGGCAAAGGATACATACTGCAATGCGACCGCGGCGGCAAGCTTACCCTTTACAGCGGTATAGATGGCCAGGCGATGTGCTCGATAGACCTTGGTTCGCGCATCGAATCGACTCCTGCTGTGTTCAACAACACTTTGGTTGTCGGTACGCGCGGCGTGGACGGCAGCGGGCAGGGACCGAAGATAGTTGGCATAAGAATAGGATAGCGCAAACTACGCGTATATGTGGGGCGGCACGGCCGCTCCTTTTTATGCAATGGGGCTAAAAAGCGGCAACGGACTCATTGTTTGTGAAATCAATTCAAAATAATGAAAAAAGGATATATTTATCGCGGTTTGTGCGGTAAAATCGTAGTATAAGGCTTAAGGAGATGTGAAAAAGTATGGCGTATCTGTCGCTTAAAGACGTTACCAAGGAATACCATAGCGGAGAGGTAACCATAAAGGCGCTGTCCGGCGTTAATCTTGAAATAGAGGAAGGCGAACTGTGCGTCATAGTCGGGCCGTCGGGCGCGGGCAAAACAACGCTTTTGAATATACTCGGCGGCATGGATTGCTGCACGGGCGGCGAAGTGGTGCTGGACGGCGAACATATTGAAAAATATGACCGCAAGGCGCTCACAACATACCGGCGGGACACGGTCGGCTTTGTTTTCCAGTTCTATAACTTGGTGCAGAATCTTACCGCGCTTGAAAACGTTGAACTGGCGAGCCAAATATGCAAAGATCCCCTGCCGCCCAAGGACGTGCTTATTCAGGTTGGCTTGGGCGAAAGGCTTTCTAACTTTCCTGCGCAGCTTTCCGGCGGCGAACAGCAGCGCGTGGCGATAGCGCGTGCGCTTGCGAAAAATCCAAAGCTTATGCTTTGCGATGAACCCACGGGCGCGCTTGACTACCAGACGGGCAAGCAGGTATTGAAGCTTTTGCAGGACACATGCAGAAAAACCGGCATGACCGTAATAATAATCACGCATAATTCCGCCCTTGCGCCAATGGCGGATAGGGTGGTGCACGTTAAAAACGGCACCGTCGCATCGGTTGAACTGAACGCGAAGCCGATACCCATAGAAGAGATAGAATGGTAAAGGAGGCCGCATGAACGCGCTTACGCTTAAAAATCTGCTGCGTGAAATAAAGCGCACCTTTACCAAGTTCCTTTCAATCTTCGCCATATGCGCGCTGGGCGTGGCGTTCTTTGCGGGCATAAGGGCCGCCAGTCCGGACATGAAGGAAGCCGGGGACAGGCTGTATAACACATATAACCTTTCCGACATAAGCGTAATTTCAACTTCCGGCCTCACGGCGGATAATATTCGCGATCTTGAAAGCATAGAAGGGATTCAGGCTGTGCGCGCGTCGCTTTTTGTGGACGCAATGGCAAAGGGCACGGGCGAAAAGGAAAAGAATCTTCGTCTTTATTCAATGCCGATAAAGCTGAAAAGCGAATATGCCCCGCTGATAGATCTTATACCCGATTACAGTATAGATACTTCGCCGGAATATGAGATGAACGGCGTTGAAATAGTGTCCGGCCGCATGCCACTCAACGATACTGAGATAGCGCTGGACTATACCCTTGAAGGTTCGCTCGTGAAGCAGCTTGGGGACGAAATAACGCTTACCACGTCCGGCGGCACAGTTACGCTGAGAGTCGTCGGCTTCATACGAAGCCCAATGTATATAAGCATGTTTGAACGCGGCACCAGCAGCATAGGCAACGGCACGAGCGACGGCTTTGCATATGCATCGGGCAACGCAATATCAAGCCTTGGGACGAAGCTGCCGGTTATGAGCCTGCTGAACACATATTATACCCGCGCGGACATTGTTATTGCCGGCAAAGAAGGGCTCAGCGCATACAGCGACGAATACGAAGCGCTTGTGAACGAAGTTACCGACCGCATAGAGGATTACGCGTCCACACAGAGCGGCACATGGTACGTCCAGGACAGGTCAGGCAACCCCGGGTATTCGGATTACAGCGAAAATACGGACAGAATCGCTGCCGTGGGCGATGTGTTCCCGCTTATATTCTTCATAGTTGCGGCGCTTGTTTGCCTTACCACAATGACGAGAATGGTTGAAGAGCAGCGCATTGAGATGGGCACCATGAAGGCGCTTGGCTACGGCGGCTGGCAAATAGCCATGAAGTACGCGGCATATGCCATGTCCGCCTGCATAAGCGGCGGCGTGGTGGGTGCGATAATCGGCTTTGAGCTGTTCCCGTATGTAATAATGAAGGCGTATTCAATAATGTACTACCTTGGCAATTTTGAAACGCCGTACCGGGCGGATATAGCGCTTACGGCGATTGCCGCAATGGCTGTGTGCACGGCCGCGGCAACGTTTTCCGCGTGCTATGCATCGCTTAGGGAAGTGCCGGCAACGCTAATGCGCCCCAAGGCCCCAAAGGCCGGCAGGCGCGTGCTGCTGGAAAGGATACCGTTCATATGGAAGAAACTCAGCTTTACTTCAAAGGTGACCGTAAGGAACCTGTTCCGCTATAAAAAGCGCTTCTTTATGAGTGTTATAGGCATAGCCGGCAGCGGGGCGCTGCTTGTTACGGCGTTCGGGCTGAATGATTCCATATTCGGCATAATCGAAAAGCAGTTCGGCGACATTTGGCAAATGGACGTGCAGGCATATGTTTACGAGGCCATGCCGCTTGTCGATATGCAGGAGCTGCTGAGCAAAAATCCGGCAAACGATGATTTTACATCGGTAATGTTCTGCCTTGATTCCCAAATGGACTGCGAAAACGGCGGAAAGAGCCAAAGCGGCGTGCATCTGCTGGGCGTTGAAACGGCGGAAAGTATGGCCGGGCGCATAAGCCTGCATAACGGCGGCACGCCCGTAACGCTTGATAACAGCGGCGTGGTCGTTACGGCAAAGCTTGCGGAAACGCTTTCCATAAAGGTCGGGGACGAGATAAACATGCGTACCGGCGGCGAGGATCACTTTATGCGGGTTATAGGCGTTGCGGATAACTATGTTTATCATTATGTGTATATAACCGCGGCGTATTATGAAAGCGTGTTCGGCAAGGCAATGCAGTACAACGGCTTCATGGGCAACCTGAAGGACGGACTTACGGACGAAACCATGGACGCTATGTCCACTCAGCTTTTGAGCGACAGCCGCATGTATACCGTCCGCACGATAGACAGCATATATGATTCCGTATGGGATTCGCTCAGCATTCTCAATTACGTTGTGCTTGTGCTGATATTGGGTTCAGGCATGCTCACGTTCGTTGTTATGCTGAACCTGACCAATATAAATATAGGCGAGCGCATGCGCGAACTTGCAACGCTGAGGGTGCTTGGGTTTTACGATAAGGAAATGTATGATTACATATTCCGCGAAAATAACGCCCTTTCAGTTATAGGGGCATTCGTGGGGCTTTTGTTCGGCAAAATAATGCACCTGTTCGTCATACGCACCTGCGAGGTGGACATGGTAATGTTCGTGCGCAGCGCAAAGCCGCTCAGCTACGTTTACGCTTTTGCGCTCACGATAGTATTTTCGCTGATAGTCAATCTTTTGATGCGACCTAAGGTAAGGGCGATAGATATGGTTGAATCGCTCAAGAGCGCGGAATAAAGGAGGGAAAGATGAAAAAATCGTTTAGGATAATCTGCCTTGTGCTGGCGATAGCATTCGCGGCAAGCATGCTCGTGTCCATAATATTCAGCGTTGCGCTGGCGGACGGCATGGATACCCGCGGGGAAACGGTTTATGTTGAAACGGACGCGGAAGGTAACGTGCTTTCGATGATATCAAGCGTGTATATAACCAACATGTCCGGCGCGGATACCGTTACGGACGACACAACGCTTACAAACATAAAAAACGTGCTCGGCAGCGAAGCGCCCGCGATAGACGGGACTAAGGTCACATTTAAGGCCGAAGGCGAGGACGTATGCTATCAGGGCGAGGCAAGCGGCGAACTGCCCTTTACGCTCACGCTTAGCTATTATCTTAACGGCGTGAAGATGAGCCCCAAGGAGATAGCCGGCAAAAGCGGGCGGGTAAGAATAGAGGTTGAGTGCAAAAGCACGCTGAAACGGCCGGTAACGGTGGATGGAGTTGAGAAAGAACTGAATGTACCGTTCAGCGTTATAGGCATGATGACGCTTGACGAAGGCTGCACGGGCCTTGCGTCGGACGCTAAGATATCCTCCCAGGCGGGCGTTACGACAATAATGGCCGTTATGCTGCCGGGCCTTGCGGAAAGCCTTGAAATAGAGGAAACGGATAAACTGAAGGACAGCTTTTACGTTGAGATGGACACGGAAAGCTTTGAACTTGGCAAATGCACGTTCATAGGCATGACGGGCATTGTGGACGAAAACGACCTTTCCGACATAGACGACGTGGAAGGGCTGCTTACGGCGCTGGATGAAATAAACGAGGCCAGCAATGCGCTTTATAAGGGCGCAAGGCGGCTGCGCAGCGGCGCAAGCACGCTTAACGACGGCATAAGCGAATATATAGACGGCGTTACTGCCGCGGCGGACGGCATGAGCCAGATTAAGGACGGCGCGGAGCAGCTCAACTACGGCACGGGCGAAGTTGCAAGCGGCATGGGAACGTTCGCCGCATCGATAAGCGAAATAGTCGCCAAGGTGGACGAAGCAAAGGCAAAGCTTGACGAGCTGCAAAATCCGTCTGCGGACGTTGACGCGCGCATAATAGCAATACTTGAAAGCGAACTGAATAAGGCGCTTGCGGGCAAGGAAGAAGAAATAAAGGAAAAGGTGCGTCAAAGCGTATATAATGCGCTCTCCGGCACAGATCTGACGGAGGAGGAGAAGCAGGCCATAGCCGATCAGGCGGCGGCAGCGGTGAACATAGGGGACGTAAGCATAAACATAGACCCCGATACCGCCAACGCCATACGCATGGCCGTGCTGGAGCTGGACGACGTTAAGAAGGCCATAGCCAAGCTTAATGAAATAACAGCTAAGGCGGACGCGGCTGCCGCGGGCGCGGGGCAGCTTTCTTCCGGCGCGTATCAGGTATCGAGCGGCATGGATAAGCTTTATCGCGGCATAAAGGAGCTGGACGAAGGCATGGCGCTTTTGAGCGGCAATGGCGAGCAGCTTAAAACCGGCACAAAGCAGCTTTACCGCGGGCTTGATACGCTGACGGACGGGCTTAGGCAGGTTAGCAGCGAGGGCATGGCCAAAATAGTTGAAGAAACGGACGAAATACAGCTTTCGCTTTCAAAAAAGGATGCTCTGCTGGCGCTTTCGGAAAGTTACACGGCCTTTTCAAGCGACGCGGAGAACATAAATGGCACCGTGCAGTTCCTTATCACCACAGAGGCGATAGTTGAACCGCTGCCGATAGAAATGCCGTCGCCCTCACCCGAGGATACCACGGGAACAGGCAACGGCACGGATGCTGATACTCAGGCGGAGAACAAGTCTTTCTTCCAAGCGATAGGCGATTGGTTTGCAAACGCCTTTGCAGCTATAAAGGGACTGTTCAATTAAGCGTTATCGGCTTCACTTGAAGCGAACGTTACATAGGTGTGCTTTTCGGTAAGCACGCCTTTTTCTTTTAATTCGGCATAGGTAACTATGTCCGTATTTTCGGCGGAATACAGCGCGTATGTGCTGCCGCTTGCGGTGCGGGATTCAACTATTATATAGGCCGTGCTGCCGTTCGCCGCATACTCGGGCGGAAGCTCTCCCGGGGCGTATTCACGGCGGGAAATTTCGCGGCTGTCCGCATCCATCTCTATGAGCGTATAGCCTAACGGCAGGTCTGCCATAACGTAATGCACGTTCACGCTTGCGGAGTTTGTTACGGCGTTGCCTTTGGAATCGGTAACGGTGGTGCTGTCGGTCAGCTTTTGCGAAACCAATGCGCCCGCGCCAACGCCGGAGGTAGATATGCCATGCCCGGAGGTAAGGTAAACTTTCCCGTCAGCGGTTTGATACACGGGATTGGTGTATATCACATGCCTGTCGTTATTGCCTGTCAGGCCGTATATGGTGCATTCAAGCTCCAGCGTTTCTCCGGATGAATCTTCGTTGTCGTTGGTGTTCATGGCTATTTTGCCGCCGCATACGCCCTTATCGGTGTAGTTTGTATAGCTTGTGCCGTAATCGTGCTCGGTAGTGGCCATGAAGAAGGCGAAGCCGTCCACGCCCGGGAAAACATACCTTTCATCGACAAGCTCCGCATAAAGCCTGCCGTTGTACTGCGCGGCGTCCGCTTCGCTTATGCTGCCGCCGGACAATGCTGAAGCGTTTGCGCCGATGTAGCCTTCAATATCGAAAAGGTCAATATAATCGGTGGTTATGTATACGCCAATCAGCCTGTCGCGCGAGGCGGCGGAGGCATCCATATCGCTGCGCGCAAGCGAGCAGCCGCACAGCAGCGCAGCCATTGCCGTAAGTATTGCCAAAAGGCTTATATATCGTTTCATCATTCATCCTCCTCGTCAAGAACTCCGTCAAAATTGAGTATGTCGCCAACGTTGCAGTCAAGATAATAGCAAATTTTGTTGAGCGTATGGAACCGCACGCCCTTGCCCTTTCCGCTGCGCAGTATGGAGA
>CAVDFM010000077.1:0-9745 GCA_963608365.1 bacterium
ATAATATACTGCATAAAAATACTTTTGTCAACGCTATTTTTGCATATTTTCGCACGTTTTTGCTATTTTTTGTGTATATGCGTTGTATAATATGAATTTTTATGCATTCTGGCGCATATATGCAGAACGGCATAAAAAAGCCGCCCGCCCGAGCATGGGGCAAGCGGCATTCGCTTCGGTATTCGGTTGCGGCTCAGTTTGCGCTTGGGTCGTTTATAACGCCCATGAACAGCGGCGCACTGCCCTTGATGATATATATGAATGGCCTGTTCAAGATCAGCTCCGCATTATCCTGCGGCATAGCCGCGCCGCAGTAATCTATCTGCGTAAACGCGCTGGCCTCCACGCCCTTTTCATCTATCGCAATGTAGGTTTCCTGCTTAACGGCGGATATGAACGCCGCCATGTCGCTTATGCCGGAAAAATCGGCCGTGGATTCAAACGCTTCGTTCATGCCGAGCGACTTGAGCGCATCCGCAAGATCGAACTTGGACTTGAACTCAAATTTGGGTATGCTGAACGTGACCGTGCCGTATCCGTTGGTTTCGCCAGCAAGTATTTCGCTGAGCGTTTCGGCGGAGGAAAGTATGTCATCCGTGCTCACGCCCTCGTCCGGCAGTATGAACCACATTGAGCCGAAGTTCTTCATGCTCACCATTGACGCGGTGTAGTTTTCCCCGCGAAGGAAAGCCTGCTGCCTTATGGCGTTCATGTAGCTGCACGTCACCTTTTCGCCGTTGGCCTTTGTGAATGTGCCGTCCGCGGTGCGGTCTTTATCGAACCTGTCTACCCATTCGTCCCTGAGATACAGCGTGTTTATGATGCTCAGCAGCGTTGCCGGGTCAACGTCCATGTTCGGCTCAAGCGTGCCGTTTGTCTTTTGCTTTATCCATTTTTTCATGGCTTCGGCCGTTTTGCTGCTGCTGAAATCGGCGCTGAACACCTCCGCACAGAACTGCTCCGCGCAGGTATCAAGGAAATCCTGATCGTAATTCACCTTTGCGCCTTCATAGCTGTCGCTCAGCCAAAGCGAATCCGCCAGCATAAGCTCCGCCTTGCCGTCCCGTTCGCGGGAGGCCATCTGGCGGTACATATTGCCGCATTGCTCGGCAAGCGTTTTTGCGTCGCTCATGCCAAGCAGGTTCAGCATTTCATCGGCGGTTTTACCCTTTGCGCCCTGCGCCGCCATAGCCAGCGCATAATAAAGGCTGAAGGGCGAATAGTTCGCGTTGCTCTCCGTGCCGCTCAGCACCTTGCCCGCGCTTTTTGCGGCAAATGCAGCCATTGCGGCGGATATATCCTCGCCCACGGGCATAGCGTCGCGCTGCTCGCGCCATTTATCAAAGCTCAGCACCTTAACGTCGCTCACCTTATTCAGCTTGGTAGGCGCGGCGTTGCTTTTTGCCGGCTTGTCAACCGCCGGATTGCTTATCACGTTCCCATCGGCGCAGCCGAAGCACAGCAGCATTCCCGCTGCCAATATAAACGCGGCAAATCTCTTCATATCATCCCTCCGGTTTTGTTTGTCTGCTATATAAACGCGCAAGCTCCGCCAAAGGTTGCCGCATAACGCAAAAAGGGGCGGCGGACCGTCCCTTTTGCATATAAGCCTTTGTTTATTTGTTCAGCTCGTTGTACTGCTTTATGGCCTTGGCCAGCAGATCCATTGCGCGCTCTATATCCTCGCACTTGAGGACGTAAGCCAGGCGCACTTCGTTCACGCCGTGGCCGGGGGTGGCATAGAAGCCGTTGCCGGGGGCATACATAACGGTTTCGTTATTGTCGCTGAACTCGGTAAGCAGCCAGGTCTGGAACTTGTCGGTATCGTCAACAGGCAGCTTGGCCATTACGTAGAACGCACCCTTGGGCTCCTTGCAGACCACGCCGGGGATCTCCAGCAGCTTGCGATAGATGGTATCGCGGCGGCGGCGGTATTCATCGCGCACGTCGTTGAAGTATTCGCTGCCAACGGTGTACAGCGCGGCGGAAGCAACCTGGTCAAGCGTGGCAACGCTCAGGCGGGCCTGGCAGAACTTCATGGCGTTCTGCTGCAGTTCCTTGTTGCGGGTTATCATGCAGCCTATACGGGCGCCGCAGGCGCTGAAGCGCTTGGATACGGAGTCGATTATTATGGCGTTGTCGTTGATGTCCTCGAACTGGCCAATGGTCTCCAGCGGCTCACCGCCATAGACAAACTCGCGGTACACTTCGTCGCCGATGAGGAACAGGTTATGCTCCTTGGCAATATCCGCCATGAGCCTGAGCTCTTCGGGAGTGAGCACGGTACCGGTGGGGTTGCCGGGGTTGGTGAACAGTATGGCGCGGGTGTGTTCGTTTATCAGCGGCTCTATGCGCTCGCGGATAGCGAACTTATAGCCTTCCTCCGCATGGGTGGTCAGCGGGCGGATGGTTGCGCCGGTGGCGCGGACGAAGGTATTGTAATTGGGATAGAACGGTTCGGGGATTATTATTTCGTCGCCGTCATCCAGTATGCAGTTGAGCGCAATGGTCAGCGCTTCGCTGCCGCCGGTGGTCACGAAAATGTCGTCCGTGGCATAATGTATGCCCAGGTTATCATAATAACCCTGAACGGCCTTTATCATGTCGGGTATTCCGGGGGAGGGAGCGTATTCGAGCACCGGAAGCTTAAAATCACGCACGGCGTCAAAATACGCCGGGGGCGTGGCTATATCGGGCTGGCCGATATTGAGATGATAGATCTTTACGCCCCTCTTAGCGCATTCCACCTGGTAAGGATAGAACTTGCGGATGGGGGAAAGGTTGCATTTTTCGATCTTGCTCGAAAACTTCATTGGATGTGTTCCTCCTGAATTATTGTGCTTGTACTGCTTGTATTATCCCAAAGGTGATTACCCTTTGAAAAATATTATTCGCGTTTAGGTTGTCGGCGGCTGCGCCCCGCCTGTGCCGACGGTTTTTTGCCCGGTAACGGCGTTGTATGTTTCGCTGTAAAGCTTTTCAGTCGCGTCCGGCACAAGTTCGCCGTTCACATATTTGTCGCGGTACGCCGTGGCCTTATATCCTTTGCGGGCTTTTATGGTCACTTCGCTGTATGTTGCGGGCTTTGTGGTATCGTAATTTATTATGGTTTCGCCCGGTTCAATCACTTCGTCTATAACGCCGCGGGTCTTGTACGTTACGCCTTCTTCAAGCGGATCGCCGTAAACATACACGGTAACGGTGTAGTTCATCTGATCGCAATAGGCGAATACATATACGGGATAGCCTGTGTTGTTGACAAAATTAAGGCTTTTGCCGGATTCCACCGTGCCTGTAACGGTTGAGTCGAGGCCGGTGTCAACGTCGCTTGACGGCCAGGAATGGTGCTTACGCTCGGTTATGGATATGCCCTTTATATTTTGCGAAAGTATATCCTCAAGCGTGGAGCCGCGCTGCATGCTGGCCCCTGCGCAAAGGAGCGCGTTATACATGGTTGTGGACACCTGGCATATGCCGCCGCCGGGCTGATCCTCATATTGGTTGCCGTTTACTATGCCCGGTGCGAGCGGCCAGCCGCCCGCCTCCGTACGGGGGCCTATATATGCATTGAAATTGAACTCAGTTTCGTTTTCAACCTTCATGCCATTGAGCAGCGTGCAAGCCTTCTGTATGTTGCCGACGCGCTTTTCGTCCCGCGCGGCGCGGCTGCCGCCAAACGAGGTTTGGAACGAGGACACCAGCTTTGTATGCGCCTTCACGTCGTCTATTGTCATTTGCGGCTTTGTGTATTCAAGCTCCGGCTCAAGCGTTGCCTTCAGCTGGCCCGCGCTCAGCAGCGAAGCTATGTTTTGATACAGCGCATCCTCATCGAGCATATAGCCGTCCGTCCCTTCGTTGAAGGTGAACTCAGGCTCCGCCGAGGATGACACGGCAACGGCATACGGCTCTTCCGGTTTTGAATCGAGCATATCGCCTATATCCGCAAGGCGGGCCTTGAGCGCGGTTTCGTTCGGCACGAACGTAACGGGTATATCACGCCCGTTCTGGGCTATTTCGTCCTTTTCTTTGGCGTTTTCTATCACCGTGCCGCCGCGGCCCAATGTAAGCGCCTCGGTTATCGCCGCATCGAGGGTGCTTGACGGCTTAATGTCCGCCGCGGTCAGCAGCCACATGTTCGTTGAATGTGAAACGGTGATATGTATGCTGCGCAGGTCTTCTTCAACGCTGGGCAGCACGGCTTCGCGTGCCTGCTTATAGTTCATGCCGGCCACGTCCACGCCGTTCACGGTTATGCCCTGCAGTATGGTGCCGTCGTCAATAACCTGCTCAATTTCTTTTTTACCTGGCTTGCCCAAGAAAATATACAGCACGGCCGCAGCAATGCTGAGTGCGGCCAGTGCTATCAATATTACTTTAGATATGGCTTTGGGGCGGGAAAAGCTGTTCTTTCGCCTGTTTCTCGCCTTCTTAGTGCCGGATTTTTGCGTTTTAGCTTCCATAATGCCAATTCCTCACACAAAATATATTATACAACAACCCTGTCCTGCCTTCAATATCAGTTTAACACGCTTTTATGGATAACTGTGTTGTCGTAATAATAAATTTGTGTAAACTTTGTTTGGCATAAGGCTATGCTTACATTTTTTCGGGTTCGACGATCTCGCCCTCGTCAACTATCGTAATGCTCTTTATGCGCTGGGGGTCAAGCGGCCTGTCGCTGAAATTGGTGGGCGTGGCGGCTATTGCATCGACCGTCTCCATCCCTTCCACAACGTGCCCGAACGCGGCATACTGCCCGTCCAGATGCGGCGCATCCTGATGCATAATGAAGAACTGGCTGCCTGCGCTGTTCGGGTTCATTGCGCGGGCCATGGATATTACGCCGCGCTTATGCTTTATGGGATTCTTCACGCCGTTTGCGGCAAACTCGCCCTTTATGCTGTATCCCGGGCCGCCCATGCCGGTGCCGTCCGGGCAGCCGCCCTGAATCATGAAGCCGGGTATAACGCGGTGGAATATAAGGCCGTTATAGAAGCCCTTGTCTGCAAGGCTCAGGAAGTTGTTCACGGTGTTCGGAGCGGCCGTGCGGTCAAGCTCTATTTTAATTTTTGCTCCGTTTTCCATTTCGATGATTACCATTTTGTTTTTCTCCTTTAAGTTATATTTTTAGTTGAACAGAAACGTCATTGCAAGCGCGCCGTATATATTGAACGCAATGCCGAACACCGCCGCGCCTTTTTCCCATGCTTTAAGCCGCTTTTCCCCGCCGCTCAGGCACATATACATAAGCGCCATAGGCAGCATGTCGCAAGTATAGCGCGCGCCGAACTGCCACCCGCCGAGCGTTTTGTGGAGACAAAGGCAGATGAGCATAGCCGCCATTGCCGCAGAGAGCGCAATGCGCACCATCTTTACGCCATGTCGCAGCACGTTCCTTACCGCCGCGGCAAAGAACAATATAAACAGCGGATTTGCAACATAGAACATGAACCCGTCAAAAAACGGATAATCAAGCGTAAGCCCCTTCTTTATCCGCACGGGGTAAAACAGCAGCTTCAAAAGATTATCTTTAAGATAATATATATCGAACTGCCCATGCTCGCTGCCCACAAATTCCGGCAGATAATTATGCCCAAACTCAAGCGGATCGTCAAAGCGGATATAGTTATACCACATCATTGCCGCCGCAATCAGCGCAACCGGTATCCATGCTTTCCATTGGTTGAACAACGCCGCAAGCTTGCCCATGCCGCGCTGCCTGTTTTTAACATAGAACCACACCATAAGCGGCGCGAACGCCACCGCCGCGAACGGACGGCAGCCCACCGAAAGCGCAACGAGCGCATACGCAAGCGCCTGCCTGTCCTTATATGCCGCTATTGCCGCTAAAAGGAGCAGAAGCATCATAATGCTCTGCGCCAAAAACCACACGCCGCCCATAGTGCTCATCCACATAAGGTTGCTGCCAAACGTTATGAACAGGGCAAGTATTGCGCTGTCCTTCGCGCCATAGCCCGCATAACCGCAAAGCTTAAATGCCGCTGCGGCTATAAGCAGCGTTATTACCATTATTATCAGGTTATTGGGAGTATCCGTGCCGAATATAAGTACGAACGGCAGCATTACAACGCTTGGGAACGGCGGGAAGGAAACATAATATTTGCCGTTGTATATGGCAAGTTCAAGATAGCTTATGTTCTCCCCCAGGTCCGTGCGGCCTTCGAGCCACGCCTGCGCCTGAAGGGTATAACTGTCCCACGGGCAATGCGCAAGCAGCGTGCCGCCAAGCAAATCATGTATCAAAACATAGCAGAGCAGCATGAACATAAGCATTGCCGCCATTGTTCCGCGCCGCTGCTTAGCCGTACTTACGCCTGCGGTTTCCATACGAATGTGTTGGGCTTTTCCTGCCCGCGCAGCACCCTGAGCGCGCCCGCGCAAAGGGCTTCCAGTTCAAATTCGCCCGCCATTACCTCAACGGGGGCTATCCAGCTTACATGCCTTGTTATTTCGCCGCTGAGCCGCTTTGAATGGGCCGCGCCGCCGGTGAGGATAATCCTGTCCACCCTGCCGCACACCGCCGCCGCAAGGCCGGCAATGCCCTTTGAAAGCGAATACGCCATGGCGTTGAACACAAGCTCCGCATGCTTATCGCCGCCCTCTATCATTTTTTCAACCGTGCGCACGTCGCTCGTGCCAAGGTGCGCTTTAAGCCCCGCGTTGCCGCGCACAAGCTTAGCAAGCTGAGCTTCGGTATATTTGCCGCTGCAGCACAGCGCCACCAGCGGCGCCACCTGTATCGCGCCGCAGCGTTCCGGGCCGAAGCCGGCGTCGTCATCGCTGTACATATCTATGCTGCGGCCTTTATCAAACAGCCAAACGCTTACCCCGCCACCAAGGTGCTGCACGATGAACGTGCATTCTTCAAACGGCTTATGCAGTATCTCCTCGGCGCATTTTCTTGCCATAGCGCGGGTGTTCAATGCATGGCCGCGGCTTTCGCGCGGGAGTTCGGGTATGCCGCTTATGTGCGCAATGTCCGTCATTTCATCCACGCCCACGCAGTCGTATACCATTGCCGGTATGCCAAGCGGCCTTGCTATGGCCTCCGCCACGGCGCAGCCAACGTTTGAAATATGCTCGCCCACTATATGGTCGCTGTTTACATAGGCCAGCATATCCGCGTTCACTTCATATGCCCCAACCTTACACGGCGGGAACATTCCCCCGCGGGAAACTATGCAGCTGAGCGATTCTACGGGTATATTCCTTTCTTTAAGCGTATTCAGCACGCATTCCTTGCGGAAATCAAGCTGATCTATTGCGCGAAGGAATTTCGCGGTGTCCTTCTGATCATGCTCTATGCTCGTGCGGAAAAGCTCCGTTTCCCCATCGAACACGGCAATTTTTGTTGACGTTGAGCCGGGGTTTATTACCAGTATGCGTTCCATACGTTCTTTCCTCCTGATTTAAGCTTACTCAATTTTACCACATGCGTTTGATATACTCCACACCCAAACGGATAATATATACTTTATCGGCGCACAATAAGCGCATGAATGAACAAACAGCAACAACAGCATTTACCAAAAAGCCCCGCTTTATAGTGAGCATACTCGGCGGCAAGCGGCGGGACGTGAACGCCACACTTGATTCGCTCCGCGCCCAAACATACAGCGAATGGACCGAGGATACGGCGGGGCAAAGCTTCCCGCACGACTATGCGCTGCGCATACACGCGGGCGATACGCTGCATCCCGATGCGCTTTTCCGCATGGCGCACGCGGTGGAACGCGCGGAATACGAACCGGACATGATATACGCGGACGAGCTGATTCAGGAAGGCAAAAAGCCTTATGAAGAATACCAAAAATGCGAATTCAGCCGCGTTACCGCGCTGTCCTATGATATGTTCGGCGCGCTGCTTGCCATACGGCGGGAAATATACGCCGCCTGCTGCCCGCCGCAGGGCGAATACGATGCGGGCGCGGAGTACGCGTTTCGCCTGAGATGCATGGCGAAAGCCCGCCGAATAGTGCATATCCCGCTGCCGCTGATAATAAACCACTCCCCTGCCGCCACGCCCGCAGCCGCGGGCATTTCCGCCATACGCAGCTACCTTGAGGCCGAACGGCGGGATGAAAGCGTATCCACGGGGCTGTGGCAAGGCAGCTTTATAGTGCGCGCACGCAGGGAACCGCGGCTTACTTCCATTATAATACCCAGCCTTAACGAGCTTGAACCGCTCCGTAGGCTGCTTGAAAGCATAGACCGCTGCTGCATGGCATACCGCTACGAAATAATAATTGCGGACGGCGGCAGCGGGGACGGACGGCTGCTGAATTATTATGACCTGCTTGAAAAGAACAAGGCCGCGCGCATAGCAAAAAGCGGCACGGCGGGCTTCAGCGTGCTTTGCCGCGCGGGCGCTGATGCGGCAATGGGTGACGCGCTGCTTTTTATAAGCCGCGATGCGGAGCTTGTTGAGCCGAACACGCTTTATGCCCTATCCTCCCAAGGTGAACGTGAGGGCGCTGCCGCGGCAGGCTGCATGCTGATAAGCCCGCAGGGCGCGCTGATAGCCGCAGGCGGGGCCATAAGCAAAGACGGGGACATAATCTACCCTGCGGATAATGAGCGCATCACGCACACGGTGCGCACGGTCAGCGTGTTGAGCGGGGCATGCATGTATATGCGCGCGGACATGTATTTTTCAAGCGGAGGGTTTGACGAAAGCTTTGACGCGCCGCAATATGAACCGCTGCTGCCCGTGGGTGCGGACGCGGAGCTGTGCCTTAGGCTTGCGCGGCGTGGATTGGGCGCGATATATGCCCCCGATGCGCGCGTGGTGCTGCACCGCCCGCTTGCCGCGATATCGTCTGCGCCTGAGAACGTGCGTCTGAGGTGCCGCGACGCGCTGAGGCACCTTAGCATAAACGGCGACCCGTATGCGCCTTGGGTGAGGTAAGCCGATGAGATTGTGCGATGCGCCAAAAGGCTCCCCGAACGGGGAGCTGGCAAACCGAAGGTTTGACTGAGGGGTTGAGGTAAACAAGAGCAGCTCCGATGCAACCCCTCCGTCTGCTCGCTTTGCTCGCATCCACCTCCCCTTTCAGGGCAGGCTTATTATGGGAGTTTACAATGCGGCTAATCCCGCCCTTGCACCCTGCCAAAGCCTCCACTATAATAAGCGTAATCCGCTGCACGGCATTTACCGCGCGGCGGGCGCAATGTTTTAAGGAAGCACGGTTTTACCCATGCAAAGTATGTTCATAGGCTTCAAGGGAGCAAACAATTCATCGTGCAGGATAGTCCGCGCGCTGTCAGCGCAGCCGGTGCTTTTGACCAACTCCTTCGCAGGCGTGGCGCGGGACATAGGCGGCATTGCGGCGTCAGCTGCATGCGCGTACCTTTTCGGCGTGGATACGCAGCTTACGGACGCAGTGCGCATAGAATGCATAGCCGAAAAGGACGGTTGCACGCGGCAAACGGCGCTAGCCACGGAGCCGCTTGTGCAAAAGTTTGCCGCAGAGGGAATAAAGGCAAGCGTATCGCGCAGGGCAACGCATTACCTTTGCAACGAGGCATATTGGCTTTTGCTTGAAAAATTCGGCGGCGCAGCCATACTGATACACGTCCCGCCGCTAAGATACGCCGACGATACGTTTATATCAAGGCTGCTTGGAGTTTGGGATAAGGAACAGCATTAACGTAAGAGTTTGGATATCGCCAAAAGGCTCCCCTTTACGGGGAGCTGGCAAACCGAAGGTTTGACTGAGGGGTT
>CAVDFM010000078.1:0-9728 GCA_963608365.1 bacterium
CTCCTTCCGTCTTTTGCTTCGCAAAATCCACCTCCCTCAAGGAGGGAGGCTTAACATGAGAGTTTATATAACGCACCAAAAGGCTCCCTCTAAGAGGGAGCTGGCAAACCGAAGGTTTGACTGAGGGAGTATAAAAATTTTTCTCCCCAAGGAGGTACATCATCATGACCAAACGCACATTCATCCGCATTGCGGCGTTCATAATGGCCGCATTGCTTCTGCCCGTGTACAGCGCGGCGGAGGACGAATACTATGAATTTGAAGCGCCGTATCAGGATATGCACAGCGACCACACCGGATCTGTCACCCTGTATGAATACAAGGGCAAGGGGTACTATATATCGGCCGAGTCCGCGGCGGACATGCTGGGGTTTGACTGGGACGGCGAAAGCTTTACGGGGCAAAACGGCGTTAAGGTAAAGCCGTATATCGAGTATGTCCCGAGCGAGACCGTGAACGGCAAAAAGGTATACGACCTCAACGCCCTGATGAACCGGCTGAACACGTTCGTTTCCGCCTCTTACGACGGCAAAATGCTCTATAATTCCGTGCCGGTCAATCTTGATTCGCTCCTTTGCGAAACGGAGCGCGTAATGAATGACTCCGCATACAATGCCGACCTTCTTGAAAACATGGACGGCAAATGGATCGTGCAGGGCTTTGCGTGGGCATACAACATAATATGGAACCTGCGCATAAACATAGGCAAGGCATATAACGACGATTATAAGGACATGCTGCTTAGGGTGCTCGGCCCCTGCGGCAGCGAAAAGACAATAGGCGAGCTTGTTGAATCCGGCGCAAAGTATACCGAAAAGGCAATAGATCTTACGCTTAAGGGGCAGAGCGCTTACGATGATTTTTATGCAGGGCTTGAACTGCCAATACCGGGAGACGGGTATCTTCTCTTCGGGCAGGACGGCACGGGTCCCCTGCGCGAATGTGCGGAGACCGTGAAAAAGGCCGGGGATTATTACAAATTTTCCGCTTCGGACTTCATGGGCGTTGTTAATAAACTGTATGCTGTCAAAAAGGTGAACGCCCTTTATGCGGACGCATATAAAGAAGTGAACAATGCCGTGCGCTTCGGCGGCAAAACTTGGCGCTCTATGCAGAAGGAGCCTGCATATACCATGGGCAGCGAAGTGCTGAGAAGCTATGATAAGTACAATAACGACTTTGAGAATTACCTTCTCAAGGACGGCATAAAGCTGCTGGGCGAAGAATGGATAGCGAAGCAGGCGACGGACGCGATGATGGAGCACATTGTGCTTACCACGCCCGCAAAGCTTGTAAAAACGGGCATAAACCTTATCGACCCATATCTTTTGAAGGTGAATAAGAAGAACGACGCCATGAAGAACGTTACCATTCTGGCGGACATTCAGGATTATTTCAGCTATGCTTACAACCGCGCGCAGCAGAGTACGGACATGGCGGACCGCGCGAACGTGAGCCGTGCCGCGGCGCTGCTGTATCTTAAATGCGTATGGCTGTCCTTCGATTTGGTTGAGTTCGATAAGTCGCTTTCCGGCGCGGTAAAAAGGATGAAGGAAAACATAGAAGGCAGGATAAGCGTTATAGCAAGCTTCCCCGATTCGCGCTTCAATGTTTCCCAGCCCACAAGCATTCCTGAGGGCGCATTGACCATGAACGCCGAAAAGACCGCCGATGACGACGGCGTGATGTACCGCGACAAATACGTTGAATTCGTAAACAGCTATGCCTGGATGAACGATTCCGGCCTGCCAGAATACTACGACGGGGACATAAAGAGCGCCTATCCCGACGGGTTTGAAGGATACCAACTCGGCGATTACTGCTTTGCCGATATAAACAAGGACGGCGTGAGCGACCTTATAATATTTGCCTACACCTGCGGCGCGAACGGCAGCGTGATGCTTTATACCTGCGACGGGGAAAACATGATATCGCTCGGACACATAAAGTGCGGCGGCTTCGGCGCAGGCATACATGTGCATGAAAGCAAAACGGGCTTTTTGCTTTCGCAGTACCATGGCGGAATAGCGACCTATATGCTTTGCGACATAGTAGACGGCTCCCTTGCCTCCGGCCCGTACACGAGCGTAAGCGACGACGACCCCAATGCCGTAACGCCCGATTACGAAGGCTGGGAGCTGATAGAGCAAACCTATCCCATAGGAGAGTGAAAAGGGGAAAGTGGCTGCGAATGCAATGAGCAGACGAAAGGGGGAATAGCTCGAAGATGCCAATTGTCGCGAGTTGTTCCCCCTCAGTCTGTTTGCTATCGCTCACAGACAGCTCCCCCACAAGCGGTGGCGCCTTTTGGGATGGCACTATGTGCCAAGATATACGAGTTAACGCTCTGGTTTGAACAAGGTCGTCTTACTCACTGCCGTTCGTAATTCTCCCTGTTCCTGCCCGTTCTCCGTTTCGCTTCATCCGCCACAGGCGGCGCTCAACTCCGAACCTCGCGGAGCGATCGTTTCAAAGGGGTTACGGGGGTCGCCAGGGGGCCTAAGGGGAGAAATCGAAATCTCCCCTGGCCCCTTGGCAAAAAGGTTATAAAGTTACTCACAGCTTTCTGTTTGTTTCAACCCCTCAGTCGGCTTACGCCGACAGCTCCCCGTAAAGGGGAGCCTTTTTGCATTGCCGTATTTAATACGCTGCGCGGGGCGGACGCTGGTCCGGAGCTGGTGGGACATATAGATTTCATTCACAAAACTATGCTATAATTAAAAAGCGATTGATAAATCAGGATTTGGGAGAGTGACCATCATGAATGAGAGCAGAAACTTCAAAAAAGAGTATGATGCCTTTTTGAAGAAAGTCCCATATCAAACGGCAGTTGTTGACAATGTAAAAGTAAGATACCAGTATGGCGGCAAGGATGGCGCGCCGGTCATTCTCTTTTTTAACGGATTAGAGATGCAGGAAATGTGGATGCCGTATGCCGAAAAGCTTGGGGAGAAATATAGATTTCTGATTTATGAATATCCGTTCCATACTGCTGACGCGGACGGGCAGATCGACTTTGCCGCAAAGCTGTTGAAGGCATTGTCTATTGAAAAAGTGATTTTGATTGGCGCAAGCGACGGCGGTGTATATGCCCAAATTTTTGCAAAAAGGCACCCGGAATCCGTTTTGGCCATGATATTGACGACCACCTTAACTATAGATTCCGACTATGTCAGAGATATTCAAAAGGAGCGTTTTTCAACTCCGCTGTTCCTTTGTTTACTAAAACTGGTTCCCGCAAAAACGGAAATGAAGCTGCTGCTGAAAAAGAGCACAGGCTTTTTGGAATGTGAATCGGAAGAGGATAGGAACTACGGCAGAGGGTTTTATGAGGTAGTGGCTTCCGATTTGAACTACAAGCGGCGGTTTATTCATAGCTTTAAGTGCGTATACATGCTGAAGGAATATCCGCTTTTCAAAGAAAGCGATTTCGAGTATCTTAGGGGAAAGATACAGGTCCTCATTCCTGAGAAAGACATTTTCAAAAAAGAGGATCAGAACCGTCTTGCGGATTTGTTCGGAAAATTGAATGCAGAAATTCTCAATGTTCCGGGCGGGCATGTGGGATTCATAGTCCAGTCGGGATACTATATTGATTTGATGGAAAAGTTTTTGGAGAAAAATATGATCTGATAAACCGATTCCGGTTTGCAATCATCTGAGTAAAAACCAAGGGGGCGCATAGCGTCCCCAAATTTTCACAATCTCCTACGCTCACCCGCCTTTGGCGGATTTCACATTGCGCAAGTAGGGGCGGCTATTAGCCGCCCGTATTCTCTTATGCACAAACACGGCGGGCGGCCAATGACCGCCCCTACAACGCCTAAGCGCAATTTCACCCTGCGTCAGCAGGATTTCACTGTTTTTGCCCTACTCCTCATCAATCTCGTTCAGGCCGAGCTTTTTGCGTATTGCGCGGCCTGTGGGGGTGGCGGCGCAGCCGCCGCGCGCGGTCTCGCGGAGGTCGGGGCTCATAAGGCGGCCCACGGAGCGCATCGCCATAACGGTTTCATCGAAGGGGATAAGGCTGGGTATGCCCGCAAGCGCCATATCCGCGCTGATGAGCGCATTCATCGCGCCGAGCGCGTTGCGCTTTATGCACGGGCATTCAACAAGGCCGGCGACCGGATCGCACACAAGGCCCATAACGTTCTTCAGCGCTATCGCCGCCGCATTAAGGCACCTGTCCGCGCTGCCGCCGTCAAGCTCGCAAAGCGCAGCCGCCGCCATTGCCGCAGCAGAGCCGGTCTCCGCCTGGCAGCCGTGCTCCGCGCCGCTTATGCTGGCGTTTGCGGCTATTATGCTGCCTATCGCACCTGCGGTAAGAAGGCCGCTGAGCAGCTTTTCATCGTTCCAGCCGCGCTCCTTTGCGCAGGTGAAAAGCACGCCCGGCAGTATTCCGCTTGCGCCCGCGGTGGGCGCCGCAACTATGCGGCCCATTGCCGCGTTCACTTCAACTACGGCCATGCTCGCCGCCGCTGCCTTCGCCGCAAGCGTGCCGCTCAGCGCGTTCTTCTCCGCGCGGTCGTTCAGGCGCATTGCATCCCCGCCGGAAAGGCCGGATACGCTTTCCAGTTCCTCCGTCAGCCCTTCGTCAACGCTCCGCTTCATGGCATGCAGCGTTGTTTTAAGCTCCTTGAGTATGTTTTCCGCCGTGTCGTCGGAAAGCTCCTGCTGGCGGCGGAGCATCACTTCGCTTATGGTAAGCCCCTCTTTTTTGCAGATGGCGATAAGCTCTTCTCCGTTCGTGAAGCAATAGCCCGTCATACGGCAAGCACCCCCGAAATATTCTCGTTCCAGTCAAGTATAAGCCTGCATACCCGCTCGCTCACGGGCGAATCCGTCTCTATCACCATGCATGCATCCTGCCGCCGCGCGTGGCGGAATACGCGCATGAACGCAACGTTTACATGCTCGTTGGCAAGAATGTTTGTAACGCTGTTTATAACGCCGGGCACATCCCTGTGGCGCACTATAAGGGCGGGGTATTCGCCGCTCAGCTCCATTTCAAGCCCGTTTATTTCGGTTATAAGTATGCTGCCGCCGCCTATGCTCGCGCCGCAGACGCGGGTCATATTGCCGCAGCGCGTTTCAATTTCTATTTCGGCGGTGTTGGGATGGTCGCGCATCTCCTCGCTGAAGTCAACGGAAATCTCCACGTCCGCCTCCTTTGCAAGCAGCATGGAATATCTCAGCCGCTCGTCGTCCGGCTCCATGCCCAGTATGCCCGCCACAATGGCCTTATCCGTGCCGTGGCCGCGCCCGGTGGTGGCAAACGAGCCGAAAAGCGTTATATGCGCGCGCTTAACGTGCCCGCCGGCGATTTTGTTGGCCATGCGCCCCAGCCGCGCCGCGCCCGCCGTGTGGCTGCTCGACGGCCCAACCATCCGCGGGCCGATTATGTCAAACAGGTCGTATGTCTGCATTGTGTGCTCCTTTATTGTCCCAACCAATCCACAAGATTGATAACGCGTATCCCATCGTAATTGCCCGTACTGAAACTCTCAAGCGTAAGCACGGTTTTTTCGTAATTGTCGCGTATGCTCCTGAGCGGGCGCATTTCGCGCTCAAATGTTTCGGGCGCGGTCATGCTTGCCGTTACCTGATAATAGGCTATTTCGTCGCGCTTGCGGGCAACGAAGTCCACCTCCGCCGCGCCGTATTTGCCTATGTTCACCTGGTATCCGCGCCTGAGCAGCTCAAAATACACTATGTTTTCTATCGAAAAGCCCAAATCGTAATTGCTGCGCGGCAATATGTGGTTCCTCAGTCCAAGGTCGACTATATACCATTTTTTGTTGGCCTTGAGCAGCTGCTTGCCCACTATGTCGAACCGCTCAACGGGATAGAACACAAACGATTCCCTGAGCGCTTCCATATAATCATCCACCGTGTTTGGGGACACTTTTCTTCCGCCCGATATAAGGTAATCCGAAACGCTTTTTACCGATATGGGGCTGCCCACGCTGCCCGCGAGAAAACGGGCGATGGATTTGAGCAGTGCAATGTCCGTAACCTTGCGCTTTGCCGGGTCGGCTTCCCTTCTGGCCTGGCGGTCCTCTATATCCCGCACGATAACGGTATTGTATATTCCTTCAAGATATGTATCCGCCTTGTCCGGCGTTTTATCCATTGCGGCTATATACGGCATTCCGCCGTAGCGCATGTATTCATTGAGCGCCGCCTCGCCCGTGCAGCCCGCCGCGCAGCAGTATTCGCCAAAGGACAGCGGCAGCATGGAAAGTTCAACATAGCGTCCGGTAAGCAGCGTTGCAAGGTCTCCGGAAAGCATATACGCATTGGAACCGGTCAGGTATATATCCGTATTTTCCTTAACATACAGGCTGTCCACAGCCTTTTCATAAAAAGACACCTTCTGTATTTCATCAAGGAATATATACGTCATTCTGCCGCCGCAAAGCCGCGCCTTTATGTGATCATACAGCGCATGGTAATCAAGCAGGGGCTCGTTTTCCAATTCCTCAAAATTGATGGATATTATTTGTTCTTCGCTCACGCCGCGCTGCCTGAGCGCATCCTGATACTGCCTTAGCAGCGTTGACTTGCCGCAGCGGCGTATGCCCGTGACGACCTTTATCACCTGTTCGTCTTTCCAGCCGAGCAGCTTTTCTATGTAATTCGTCCGCTCTATCATGCCTTATCCCCCTTTAAGTTCGGGTATCTATTCCGATTATAGAATATATCCGGCATTTGGTCAATAAAAATTCCCATTTCGGAATTTTTTCTGCAATAATCAATGAAATATTCCGAAACAGAATAGAGTTACTTTGAATATACGGCATCGTTGCGGGAAAGAAGGTATACGCAATACTGGTTCATGCTTATGCCCTCGCGCTGGGAATGCTCCGCAAGGGACCTGTGCAAACTTTTGGGAATGCGCAGCTTAAACTGGCCGGAGTAATCATCCAAACTGTCCGGTTCGCGTATCGCTATGCCGTCCTCCATGGCTGCTTCAAGCCATGCGCGCTTTGCGTCCTGCGCATTGGCTGCCGCCGCTTCAACCGTTTCTCCGCAGCTTATGCAGCCCGGCAAATCGGGGTACGACGCGACAAAGCCGCCTTCATCGCTGTCCTCAACTATTTCCATGCGGTATGGCATTGCCATATAATCCTCAAGCGTCCTCATAATTCACAGCCTCGCTTTCCACAACCTGCTTCACCATTTCAACATACACCTTCTTAATAGGCTCATGCTTGGGTATCGTTATCGGCGCGCAGCCCGCTTTTACCCCTCAATCCCTATCTCCTTACCCTCAAGATAGCTGAGCAAGCCGTTTTTGGGGAAGTGCAGTTCCAGCCTTACGGCGGTGAGGGCGAGGGGCGCGCGGTCGCGGGTGCCGTATTTGTCGTCGCCTATAAGGGGGTGGCCAATGTGCGCCATGTGCGCGCGTATTTGGTGCGTGCGGCCCGTGACAAGCTCTATTTCGAGCAGGGATTCAGCGTCGTTCGCCTTCAGCACGCGGCAGCGGGTTATTATCTCCTTGGCGTTGGGGCGGGCGCTGTCGTATATGCGCACGCGCGCCGCATCCGCATCCTTAACAAGGTATGCGCGCAGTTCCTTCTGCCTGAACGGAACGCGCCCGTGAACCGTGCAGCGGTAGAACTTTTTTATGCTGCGGCTTTCTATTGCCGCGCTCAGCTCCGCTTCCGCCTTTTCGTTGCGGGCGAAAAGCACAAGCCCGCCCGTTGCAACGTCCAGCCTGTGCACGGGGTACACCTGCCCGCCGAGCGCCGCTTCAAGCCGCGCCTGTAACGAATCCCCGCCGTCCGCCGCGGCAACGCTCATGCCCGCGGCCTTGTTGCAGCAGAGTATGTTTTCATCGGCATACACTATGCGCACGCCGCCGCAAAGCGCCTTCAGCTCCGTTTCAAACGGTTTCCATGCCGCGCCGTGCGGGGGAAGCGTGAAGGTCATTTCCTGCTTTAGCGTTGGATGCTCAATGGTGAGCGAATATGCCCACAGCGCCACCTGCTGCCCCGCCTTTGCAGCGGGGTTATAGCGCTGATCGCCCCAGATTGGGTATCCTGCGTTTGCAAGCTGCGCGCGTATCTGATGATGCCGCCCCGTGAAGAGGGACACGTCCAAAAGCGTGAGCCCGCCGCGCTCCGTAAGCCTGTAATACTCAAGCGCGGCATTCTTTGCGCCGGGGACTGAGGGCGGGCATATTACGGCGCTGAGCGTGGATTCATCCTTGCGGATATGATCTTCAAGCTTTGCATATGCCTTGGGGCTGCCGGTCACTATTGCGGCGTAGCGCTTTTTTGCCTTATGGGAGGCAAACTGCGGCGCAAGGCGGCTTGCGGCCTTGCTTGTGCGCGCAAACACCATCACCCCGCCCACGGGCCTGTCCAAACGGTGCACAAGCCCAAGGAACACGTCCCCGGGCTTGTTGTATTTTTGCTTTATGTAGCTTTTTATAAGGGTAAGCATGTCGCTGTCGCCGGAGGAATCCGCCTGCGCGGGAATGTTCACCGGCTTTTCAACAACGATAATATGGTTATCCTCATAAAGAACGTTCAGCTCGTTCACATTAAACCTCTATGCTGCCCTCGAAAGAAAGCGCCGCGGGGCCGGTCATGAACACGTGGCCGTTTTCCGCCCATTCAATGTGCAGCGAGCCAAGCTCCAGCTGTACTTCCACCTTTTTGCCGGTGTAGCCCGCCATTGCGCAGCACACCGCCGCGCTGGAGGAACCCGTGCCGCAGGCAAGCGTGGGGCCGCAGCCGCGCTCGTAAGTGCGCACCTCTATGGTATGATCGTCCAGCACATGGGTAAAGTTTACGTTGGTTTTCTTGGGGAAGAGGGATGTCATGGGCTCTATTACGGAACCGTACTTGTATACTTCCTCTGCCGTGGGCAGATGATCCATGAACACGACCGTGTGCGGCACGCCGAGCAGTATCGTGGAGAATGTGAATTCCTGATCCACCGCCGCAAGCTTTTCAAGCTGGCATTCGCCCGTGCCTACAACGGGTATGAACTCCCTGCGCGTTTCGGGCACGCCCATGTCAACCTTCGCCGCAACGGCAGCGCCGTCCTTCACGGTAAGGTCTATTATCATGGGGCCGGCAAGGGTTTCAACGCTCATGCGCTCGTGCTTGAAAATGCCCTTATCGTAAACATACTTTGCGAAGCACCTTACGCCGTTGCCGCACATTTCGGCCTCGCTGCCGTCGCTGTTGAATATCTGCATGCGCACGTCGCACGTTTCGCTCTTGCGCACGAAAACAAGGCCGTCCGCGCCGATGCCCGTGCGACGGTGGCAAAGCTTCCTTGCCATTTCGTCAAGGTTTTCGGTGTACTTATTTTCCCTGTCGTCGGTTATAACAAAGTCGTTGCCAAGACCGTTCAGCTTAGAAAAAATCATTTTTTAACTCCTCCGCAATAATGCTTGCATTTGTTGCCTATATTATATAATTTTCGCGCCCGCCGCGCAATGGTTATTCCATGCTTAAAAGCGGCCTTGCAATATCAAATTTCAGGTTTGAATACTTGCTTTCCGCGGGGACCTCGAGCATTACCAGCACAAGGCGCGCGTCCTCGTCGGCAACGCCCGTGCGGAAGCCCACGAACCACGCTATTTCGCGGCTTTTGCTGCTGCCTATTTCGGCGGTACCGGTCTTTGCCGCAACGGTGCAGCCCTTAACCTTCAAATTGCGGCCCGTGCCGTTTATCTTCGGGTTCGTAACGTCCTCAAGGAAGGGGGT
>CAVDFM010000079.1:0-9646 GCA_963608365.1 bacterium
GCTTCTGCTGCATAAACTCATCAAGCTTTGCGTCGTCTATGGCTATTATTTCGGGGGTGACGAATGCGTATGCGCTTTCGTTCGCCACAAGGTAGCTCATCAGCTTGCCCTTCATGGCGTTATAAAAGCTGTTGGCGGTGTCCTCGTCGGACTTGCGCATGGCGTAGTTGGCAAGGCGGCTTATTTTCAAATTGGCCTCGTCGCGCGCCTTCAGGAAGCCGTAAAGCGTGTCCGCGCTTTCGCCCAGCCTGCCCTTGTAGGTTTCGGCCATGGGAATGTACTTCTTCGCGTCCTCAAGCGCCTTTTCCCAAAGCTCGTCCGTTGCAAAAAGGTCTTCCGTTGCCCAAGTGTATTGCTTGTCTACCTCGATGCGCTTGGGTATTTTTTTCTGTGCTGCCATTTGCGTATATCTCCTTTTCTTTTTATTCATAAGCTTGTTAAAGCTATTGTACCATGTTTTTAATTTATAAGCACCTGTTTTGAAATAATATATTGACAACTATATCGGCGGACGATAATAAGGAGGACGCATGAACGAATCATTGGCGCTTAAAGAAGCGGTCTATTATATTTTGCTTTCGCTTTGCACGCCGCTGTGCGCGGTGGCTGCTGCATACGGCCTTGGCCGCGTGCATGGCAAAAAGGAAGCGCTTGAGCGCGAAAGAAGAATAAGAGAATAAACGGATTCACAAATCCGCCGCGAAATGGTATGCTTATATGTTGAGAGTATACCATTTTTCGGTATGCGCATAAAATAAAAATTTCGCGGCGTGCAACTTTTTTTGCAGGTTTCGCGTTATATGAACAGGAGGGATGATAATGGCGCGATGGGAATTCGAAGCCATTTATAAAGCCTTTTCCCGCATGGTATATTGGGCCGCTTACGGCGTGACCAAAAGCGAAAGCGACGCAGGCGACGTTACGCAGGAAACGTTCATCCGCGCGCTTAAATACGCGGATAAATTGAAGGACATGGAAGAAGCGCAGATAAAGGCATGGCTTTACAGGGTGTGCATCAATCTGTGCATGGATAATAAGCGCAAGCTGAAGCGCGAACAGCTCAGCGATGAACTGCCGGAAACCGCCGTTGAGAACGAAGCGGAGCTGCCGGAGATTTCCGCCGTGAATGCGGAGCAGCGGCGCATTATAAGGCAGGCGGTCGAGGAGCTTCCCGATATTTACCGCGAAACGGTGATGCTGCATTATTTTTCGGGGCTTCAATACGGCGACATTGCGGCCATGCAGGGCGTTAGCGAAGGGACGATAAAGTCCCGCATAGCGCGCGCCAAGGCTAAACTGGCAAAAGTATTGGAAAGGAGGTGACGGGCATGGATAAGAATAAGGATAAGGACAAGATGGAGCAGGATGCGCTTGATAAGCTGCTTTTTAGCATTGCGGACGAGGCGGACGACGGCGTGGACTACGCAGCCATGCTCGACACCGTATATAAAAAGGCGACAGCGCGCAAAAAACGCAGCGTCTTCGTAAAATATGGCTCCATGGCGGCCGCGGCGGCAATAGTGCTGGCGGCAGGCGGGCTGTGGTTTGCAATGAACGGTGGCGCATCGGCGGATAACGGCTCAGCGACCCCGCAGGAGAACATGATGATGTACAGCCGGGATAGCGACATGGCGGACTGCTGCGGCATGGAGGCGGTTGGGTCAACTGAATCCACATCGCAGGCGGTCGAAGAACCAGCTCCGGCGGCAATGCCAAACGCGGGCAACTCATACGGATACACCGCGGGCGGGGAGGACAACTCCCAGAAAAGCACGGCAACGGCGGACGGTTTGGAAGAAAGCACGGAACTTTGCTGGACGGCTAACGGAGTTATATTGCCCGAAATAAACTTCGGAACGTATTACGAGGTGACAAAGGACGATGCGGACGGCTTTGAATGCAGCGTATACGGCTGCACCGAAGCGGACGCGGAAAGCTACATGGCGGACATTGCCGCAATGTACGGCGCAAAGGCCGACGGCATGACAATAACGATAGACGGCGGAATTACCGTGACGCTTGCGCTTGAAGGGGACGTGCTCAGCATATCCGCACGCGGCTGAACAAAAATAATGCGAAAGAGACTCCGTGCAGAGTCTCTTTTTTATTGACAAAAGCGGGGCGAAAGCTTAGACTTTCTATATATTATAGAATGGCTTGCCGTGGGCCTGTGTCCAAGGAGGAGAAATACCGTGGAAGCAAAGAAAAAGTTTTATATCACAACACCGATCTATTATCCCAGCGCGAAGCTGCATATAGGTCATGCGTACTGCACCGTGGCGACGGACGTTATCGCGCGGTATAAGCGGATGCAGGGCTATGACGTGATGTTCCTTACCGGAACCGATGAACATGGCCAAAAGATAGAGGAAAAGGCAAAGGCCGCGGGCGTTACGCCGCAGCAGTTTGTGGACAATATAGTGCTGGGCAAGGGCGGCGTGAAGGACCTTTGGAAGCTGATGAACATATCCAACGACCGCTTTATTCGCACTACTGACGATTATCACGTTGCCGCGATACAGAAGATATTCAAAAAGATGTATGAAAACGGCGATATTTATAAGGGAAAATATACCGGCAAATACTGCACGCCGTGCGAAAGCTTCTGGACGGAGAGTCAGCTTGTGGACGGCAAATGCCCTGACTGCGGCGGCGAGGTGAAGGACGCGGAGGAGGAAGCGTATTTCTTCCGCCTTTCAAAATATGCCGAACCCGTAAGGAAGCTGCTGCTTGAAGGCGACTTCCTTGAACCCGCAAGCAGGGTAAACGAAATGGTGAAGAACTTTATAGACCCCGGTCTTGAGGACCTTTGCGTAAGCCGCACCAGCTTCACCTGGGGCGTACCCGTGGACTTTGACCCGGGCCATGTTGTGTACGTTTGGGTGGATGCGCTGTTCAATTACTGCACCGCGCTCGGCTTCATGAACGATAAGTATCCCGATGCGGACTTTGAAGAATTCTGGCCGGCGGACGTGCATATGGTAGGCAAGGAGATAGTCCGCTTCCATTCAATAATTTGGCCCGCAATGCTCATGAGCATGAATATGCCCCTGCCCAAGAAGATATTCGGCCACGGCTGGCTCCTGCTCGGCGGCGGCAAGATGAGCAAATCCAAGGGCAACGTTGTTGACCCGTATATACTTTCCGAACGCTTCGGCGTGGACGCGCTGCGCTTCTATCTTATGCGCGAATTCCCGCTTGGCAGCGACGGCAACTTCTCCAACGAACTGCTTATTTCCCGCATAAATTCAGAGCTTGCCAACGACCTTGGCAATCTTTTGAGCCGCTCCGTAGCCATGGTTGAAAAATACTTCGGCGGCACCATACCCGAAAACCGTCAGCCGGACGCCATGGATGATGAGCTTATAGGCATGGTGAAGGGCCTTAGGGATAAATACGAACAGCTTATGGATAAGTTCGGCACGCAGGATGCCCTCAGCGAGGTGTTCCGCGTTATCTCCCGCGCCAATAAGTACATTGACGAGACCGCGCCCTGGGTGCTGGCAAAGGATATGGAAGCCAACGGAGCAAGGCTTGCGGCGGTTATGTATAACCTTATAGAAACTCTCCGCGTATGCCTTACGCTGCTCACCCCCTTCATTCCTGAGAGCGTGGAGAAGGGCTTTGCGCAGATAGGCGCCGCCAAGGAGGACACCACCTGGGAAGCCGCCGGCGAATGGGGCAGGCTGCATAACGTTACCGTGCATAAGGGCGAAGCGCTCTTCCCCAGAATAGATATGAAGAAGGAACTGGAAGCGCTGGAAAAGCTGGAGCATCCCGAAGAAGCAAAGGCAGAGAAGAAGGAAGCCAAAGCAGAGGCCAAGGCCGAAAAGAAGGAAGCTAAGGCGGAGGAAAAGGCCGCGGACGAATACATAACCTTTGACGACTTTGAAAAGGTAAAGCTGCGCGTGGCGGTCGTCAAAAACTGCGAATTTGTGCCCAAGAGCGAAAAGCTTCTTAAGTTCACGCTTGATATGGGCAACGATGAAGAGCGCACCATACTTTCCGGCATCCGCAAGTGGTATCCCGATCCCGAGCAGTTGATAGGCAAGCGCGTTATCGCCTGCATAAACCTTAAGCCTCGCAAAATGGTCGGCATAATGAGCGAAGGCATGCTGCTCAGCGCGTTCACGTCCACGGCGGACGGCGGAGAGGAACTCAGGCTCCTCTCTACCGAGGATATTATGCCCGGCGGCAGCGAGGTAGGTTAATGGAGCTTGTTCCGCTGAAAAACGGAAAATGGCTTACAGTGCGGGCAGCCGAACCCGACGACGCGGCGGCGTTCATGGCGTTTTCGCGGCTTGTGGGCGGGGAAACGGACAATCTTATGCTCGATTCCCGCGGCTTTTTCGGCACGGTTGAGGGAAAGGCGGAATATTTGAGCGCCGCGCTTGCAGACAGGCGATATTGCATAATGCTCGCCACGATAGAGGGCGAGATAGCCGGCTTTTTCAGCATAGCCCCCATGGGCGACGGTAAGCTGCGCGGCAATGCGGGCTTTGGCATCGCGGTAAGAAAAAGCTGCTGGCGGCTCGGCATAGGCGCCATACTTACCGTTATTGCAATAGACTACGCAAAAGAAGCGGGCTACCACAAAATATGCCTTGACGTAAGGGCGGATAATGAACGCGCAATACGGCTGTATAAGCGCTTTGGGTTCGCCCAATGCGGCCTGCGCAGGGAGCAGCTGTTTATAAACGGCAAATACTACGACGAAATGATGATGGAGCTTATGCTATGAGATTTTTTGATACTCATGCGCATTTGAACGACGAAAGCTTCGATACCGACAGGGCAGCGCTGATAGAGGGGCTGCCCTCTTGCGGTGCGGAGCTTATTTTGGACGTTGCGTGCGCGGCGGAGGATTTTGAAAAAACGCTTGAAATAACCGCGAAATATCCGTTTATATACGGCGCATACGGCATACATCCGCATTATGCTTCCGACCCAGGCGAAAACTGGGAGGCGCGGCTGAGGCGTGCCCTGGGCGGCAAAAAGGCTGTATGCTTGGGCGAAATAGGGCTGGACTATCATTATGACCTTTCTGAAAAGGAGGATCAGAAAAAGCTGTTTGACTATCAGCTTAAACTGGCAAAGGAGCTTAACTTTCCCGTGTCGCTGCATATAAGGGAAGCATTCGGCGACGCCATGGATATACTCCGCGCGAACAAAAACGGCCTTCGCGGCGTTATGCATTGCTTCAGCGGCAGCGTGGAAACCGCGCGGGAATGCCTTGATCTGGGGCTGTACATAGCCCTTGGCGGGGCGGTAACGTTCAAGAACGCCGTTAAGCCCATTGAGGTCGCAAAATACGTTCCGGCGGACAGGCTGCTGCTTGAAACGGATTGCCCGTATATGACGCCCGTGCCGCACCGCGGCAAGCGGAACGACCCTTCCTTCGTGCCGATAATTGCCAAGTGCATTGCCGATGCACGGGGAGAGGACGCGGACATGCTTGCAAAAAACTGCCTTGAAAACGGCAAAAGGCTTTTCGGTATATCATAAAACGGAAATTCAGTAAATAAACATATCCCATGATGGGATTGTTTAACATGATAAGAAGGTTTTATCCTTCAAACAAAGCGCTTATGTGCATGGGCGCGGCGGTATGCCTTGCGGCAACGGTCGCGCTGGCAATAGGCGGGCATGGCGCGGCCGAACCCGCGGCGGCGATAGTGAACGAAAACGGGCCCGTAATAGCCCTTACGTTTGACGATGGGCCGTACCCAAAGGTCACGGGGCATATACTGGACGTGCTGGAGAAAAACGGCGTGTGCGCAACGTTCTTTGTGCTTGGCAGCAGGATAGAAGGGCGCGAGGACGTGCTGACAAGGATGGAGGAGCTGGGCTGCGAAATAGGTAACCATTCCTTCAGCCATGCCGACCTTACGCGGCTTAGTAATGCGGACTGCCGGCGGGAGCTTAGCGATACGGATGCGGAGATACGCCGCGTTACCGGGCACGAAGCAAGTGTTGTGCGGCCGCCGTATGGGTATTATAATAAGGCCGTGATGAGCGCCGCCGACAGGCCGCTGATACTTTGGACGGTGGATACGAACGACTGGCGCGGCAAAGCGCCGGGCGAGATTGCCGATTATGTTATTCAGCAGGCTAAAGAGGGCAGCGTGATACTGATGCACGATCAGCAGACGCAGACGGCGGACGCGATGGAGATGATAATTCCCACGCTTATCGAGGAAGGCTTTCGCTTCGTTACAGTATCGGAGCTGATAAGGCTTACGGGCGGGCAATGCAAGGGCGTGAAGCTGCCGGAATAGGCGCAGGCGAATATAGATTTTTTACCAAAGAGGAGATGTTAAAAAATGGCACAGGTTACCATGGAACAGGCCGAAAGGCTTATCAAGGCGAACGTTACGGAGCAGCATCTTTTTACCCATGCGCGCGCGGTGAGCGCGGCTATGGGCGCAATGGCGGAGCACTTTGGCGAAGATAAGGCGCATTGGGAGGCCGTGGGCTATCTTCACGATGTGGATTACGAAAAGTTCCCCGAAGAGCACCTTGCGCACACGCGGGAGCTGCTTAGCGGCGAGGACATAGACGAAAGCGATATTCGCGCCATACTTTCCCACGGATACGGCATCTGCACGGATGTTGAACCGCAGACAAATATGGAAAAGAGCCTTTTCACTGTGGACGAGCTTACGGGCATAGTCCAGGCGGCGTCGCTTATGCGGCCCACGGGTATAATCGATTTGGAAGTGAAGAGCCTTAAAAAGAAATATAAGGACAAGAAGTTTGCCGCCAAGTGCAGCAGGGAGGTAATAGACAAGGGCTGCGCAATGCTCGGCATGCCAATAGAGGAGGTTATGGCGATAGTCATAAGGGGAATGCAGGCATATGCCGATGAACTCGGAATAGGCAGCAAGGAGTAAAATAAAAAGGGGCTTTGGTAAGCCCCTTATTTATTTTGCTTAAATCATGCGTTGAAGCCCATTGCTGCATAGACTTTTTTGACCGTCTTTGCCGCCGCTTCGCCCGCGCGCAGCGCGCCGTCGCGCATTATTTCGTGCAGATAATCCTTGTTGTCCATAAGCCTTGCATACTCAGCCTGTATGGGGGCAAGGCCTTCTATTATGGCGTCCGCGGTTTCGTTCTTCAGCGCGCCGTAATTCTGCCCGGCAAAATGCTCTTCGGCCTCCTGCATGGTTTTGCCGGTGAAGCTTGTGTATATCGCCAGCAGATTGGATACGCCCGCCTTGTTGGCAATGTCGTACTTAACTATGCCGTCGCAGTCCGTAACGGCCTTGCGCAGCTTTTTGCGTATAACGTCCGGCGTGTCTATTATGGATACGAAGCCGTTGGGGTTGGGGTCGGACTTGCTCATCTTTTGCGCAGGGTTCTGCAGGCTCATCACGCGCGCGCCGAACTTGGGCGTATATCCTTCGGGAATGGTGAATATGTCGCCGTGGCTGCGGTTGAAGCGGATGGCTATATCGCGGCAAATTTCAATGTGCTGCCGCTGGTCTTCACCAACGGGAACTATATCGCTCTGATAAAGCAGTATGTCCGCCGCCATAAGCACGGGATACGTAAAAAGACCGGCGTTTATATTGTCCGCATGTTTGGCGCTCTTATCCTTGAACTGGGTCATGCGGTTAAGCTCGCCCATGTACGTTGCGCAGTTGAGCACCCAGCTCAGCTCGCAATGCTCCTTAACATCGGACTGAACGAATATAACGCTTTCCTTGGGGTCCACGCCGCAGGCAAGCAGCAGCGCGGTGAGCGAAAGGGTGTTTTCCCTAAGCACGTCAGGATCCTGCTTAACGGTTATTGCATGAAGATTGGCTACGCAGTAATAGCAGAGCCTGCCTTCTCCCTGAAGCAGCGGCCAATTGCGCAGCGCGCCCACATAATTGCCTATCGTGGGTATGCCGGAAGGCTGAATACCGCTCAATACTATTTTCTTTCCGTTTTCCATAGCCTTGTTCTCCTTCATTAACGGTAAAATCAATAAAGTATATTATATCAGCTTGTTTTGCCTGTGGCAATGGCGGCTTCAAAATGGTACAATTATAATGGCAGAAAATTATGGAGGCTTATTATGGCTTATCAGGCGCTTTACAGAAAATATCGCCCGCAGCTGTTTGCGGATGTGCTGGGGCAGGAGCATATAACAACAACGTTGAAGAATCAGGTGGAAAGCGGCCGCGTGAGCCATGCATATGTGTTTTCAGGTTCCCGCGGCACGGGCAAGACCACCACGGCGAAGATACTTGCCCGCGCGGTAAACTGCGCGCATCCCGTGAACGGCGAACCGTGCGGCGAATGCGAATACTGCCTTGCCGCGGCGGACAGCGCGGATATAATCGAGCTTGACGCGGCCAGCAACAACGGCGTGGACGATGTCCGCGCGATAATAGACAAGGCGCGGTTCACCCCGCTGAAGCTGAAGAAAAAGGTATATATAATCGACGAAGCGCATATGCTTTCCCGTCCGGCGTTCAATGCGCTGCTGAAAACGCTGGAGGAGCCGCCGGAGCATGTGCTGTTCATATTGGCCACTACCGAGCCGCAAAGCATACCCGCTACGATACTTTCCCGCTGCCAGCGGTTCGATTTCCACCGCATAGGAGTGGAGGACATAATAAGCTGTGTGCGCAGCGCCGTTACCAAGGCGGGCGCGGAGATAGACGACGAAGGCTTGCTTGTTATAGCCCGCGCGGCGGAAGGCGGCATGAGGGATGCGCTCAGCATTGCGGATCAATGCATCGCCTTCTGCGGCAATAAGGTCAGCGCGCGCGATATTTATGGCGTGCTCGGCGGCATGGATTCATCCTTCCTGTTCACCACGGCGGACGCGCTTATAAACGGCGATGCGGCGCTTGCTGTAAGGAGCCTTGACAGCGTTATCGAGCAGGGGCGGGACATGGGCGTTTTTGCCGCAGATATGGCTAAGCATTTCCGCGCGCTGCTCATAGCAAAGCTGTGCGGCAGGAGCGAGGATATATTGAGCTGCACGCCCGATACCATGGCGCGCTACATAGAGCAGGCGTCCCGCTGCGGGGAAACGCGGCTGAGGAGCGCGGTGGATGCGCTGATGGACGCGGTATCGGGAATGCGATACCTATCATTGCCGAGAGTGCGGCTTGAAAGCGCGTTTATACGCATAGCATCGCCCGATAAGGCGGCGGATACGGACGCAAGCGGGCTGATGGAGCGGCTGGAGGCCATGGAAACAAAGCTGGCTGCCATTGAAAAGGGCGGATTCACGATAGTCCAGTCTGCAGCGCAGGTGAGCGCGCCGATGGCGGAGCAGACACGGACGGCCGAACCGCGGCAGACTGCCGCGCCCGAACAGGAGGAGACGGCGCCCGCAAAGCCGCAGCCCGCAGCCAAACCGCAGCAATCCAACGCCAAGGCATTGTGGGAAACGGTGCGCAGGGCAATACAGATAAAGAATCCCACGCTTGCGGTGCTGGGCATGAAGTGCGAATGCCAAATAGAGGGCGACGCGCTGTTTGTTCGCTTCCCCAAGCGCACCATTGCGGATGCGTTCATGAAGCCGGAAATGCTGAAGGTTGCGCAGGATGCGCTCAGCGCCGCGGCAAACGGCATGAGCATACGCTTTGGCGCGGCGGAAATGAAGAACGAATCCGTGGCGGAGACGGCGAAGAAGGCTTTCGGC
>CAVDFM010000080.1:0-9530 GCA_963608365.1 bacterium
CCTGCTGCTGAAAAAGAGCACGGGCTTTTTGGAATGTGAATCGGCAGAGGATCGGAAATACGGCAGAGAGTTCTATGAAACAGTTGCCTCCGACCTGCACTATAAGCAGCGGTTTATTCATAGCTTTAAGTGTGTATATATGCTGAGGGACTATCCGCTTTTCAAAGAAAGTGACTTCGAATATCTGCGGGGAAAGATACAGGTCCTCCTTCCGGAGAAAGATATGTTCAAGAAAGAGGATCAGGAGCGTCTGGCAGCGCTGTTCAGAAAGCTGGATGCGGAAATTCTCAGTGTTCCGGGCGGGCACGTAGGCTTCATCGTTCAGTCAGGGCACTATATTGATCTGATGGAAAAGTTCTTGGAGAAGAATGTGCTCTGACCGAGCAATCCCGCAAGCGATCCCACCAGACCGTTAAGCCGATAGCTGCACGTTTCGATGCAGAGCACGCTGAGCTTTGCCAAAATCGCCATATCGCCCTTGGCTCATAGAAAAGTTACACTTTCATGCGGCAAATTCCGGCGAATTTATTGAAAAATGCTGTATCTCCGTGCTACAATGTGCGTACACATTGAACGTGAATGGCGGTAAGGCAGATGTCGGAAGGACGGGTTTGGCATTATCGGTTTTGAGCTCTGCGCCTGTACTGACACTGATCCGGAACGCCACGAAGTTAGAATCGAGATGGGAAAGCAATTATGAAAGTAAGACTTACGATCACAGAAAGCAGCTGCCGCAGCGGATATTTCAAAGCAGGAGACGAATTCATTGTGGAAGACCTCTGCCCACCGCTGTGCCATGAGTTGTGGAATGTCATTTATCCTTATGTGTTTGCATTACAAAACGGTGCTGCCTTGGATTATGGATGCAGCCGAGATTTTAAGTTCGATGCAAAATGTCCAGATGGGGGCAGAGTTTGCGTCCATGGTGAGATAGTGAAATAATGGCGGTGCTTGCCCTGCATACATAAAAGGTGGTTCACGACCACCGAGCATCGGCCGGGGAGCGTTTTTTATAAACAAAAGGCCCGCGAACAGATGCCGCAGGCCGTGTGGTTTAGGTATTCGATTTGAAGCTTACTTCTTCTCCTCATCCGCGCCTTCGCCGAGGACGATTTGGATGAACCGTTCCGCCGCAGGGGAAAGCGGCACGCCTTCAAGCGATATAAGGCCGATATTTCGGCTGGGCATGGGCGTTTTAAGCTTTATTTCGAACAGTTCGCCGCTGTCTATCGCCTCCGCCGCAAATTCATACGTTACGCACGCCACGCCAAGGCCAATCTTGGCAAACTCGACAAGCAGGCTGTGCGCGCCAAGCTCAATTTCAGGCCGCAGCGTCACGCCGCATACCGCGGCAAAATCATCCAGATATTTTCTGGAGTTGGACGCCTTTTCAAGCAGCACCAGCGGTTCGCGCGAAAGCTCCTCCAGCGTTACCTGCCTGTTCAAAAGGTGCTTGAACCGCGACGACGCCACGAACACATCGTGCACCTTCAGCACTTCCTTAACGGAAAGCGCGCTGTCTATTACCGGCAGGTTTACAAGCGCAATGTCCACCTTGCCGACCTTCAACAGCTCCACGGTGTCCGGCGTGGTGCGGTTGGTGACCTGAAGCTGAATATCCGGATATTCCGAATGGAACTTTTCAAGATACGGCAGCAGGAAATATTGGCACAGCGTATCGCTTGCGCCTATCATAAGGCCGCCGGACTGCAGCGTGCGCATGCGGTTCAGCTTATCCTCCGCCGCGGCGATGAGGCTTACGGCCTTATCGGCATAGCTGTACAGCATGCGGCCTTCGCTGGTGAGCGATATGCCGCGGCTGGTGCGGGTAAACAATGTGCAGCCCAATGTGTACTCAAGCCTGTGCATGGACTGGCTTATTGCGGGCTGGCTAACGTAAAGCTCCCGCGCGGCATGGGAAAGGCTCCCGCAGCGCGCAACGGTGCAGAATATGCTGTATAGATCAAGATCGGTAGGCATAGTATGCTTCCTCCATCTTTTAGGGTATTGCATTTGATTATACATACCAGCGCGCCATAATGCAATAAGTTTTTCTAATGTTAATGCAATATTCTGCATTAGATGGTATAATGGGACAAAAGCGCATCAAACGCAGGGAGGAAATTCAAATGGAACAGGCCTTACGTTCGTCAACAGGGCTGTGCGATATAAACATTCGTTTCTGGGAGCCCGAGCATCAGCCGCCGCGCGCGGTGCTTACCATTATGCACGGCATGGCGGAGCATGTGGACAGATATGACTATTTTGCAGGATTCCTTGTGCAAAACGGCATTACCGTTGCCGCGGCGGACATGGCATCGCACGGCAAGAGCATAAGCGAAAACGGTATCCGGGGCTATTTTGGGCCGGAAAACGGCTGGGACAGGCTTATTGACGACGCGCTTAGCGTACATAAGGTCATAAAGCAAGCTTATCCCTCTGTTCCCTGCTTCCTTTTGGGCCACAGCATGGGTTCCTTCCTTGCGCGTTCATATGCCGCGCGGCATGGCGGCGATATAGACGCATTCGTATTCTGCGGCACAGCGGGACACAACCCCGCCATGCCAATCGCCAAGCTGATAGCCAATGCGGAAATAAAGCGCACCGGCGGCAACGTACCCAGCAAAAAGCTCGATTCGCTGGCGTTCGGCGCATACAATAAGCCATTCGAGCAGAGAACGGCTTTCGACTGGCTGAGCGCAAATCAGGCCAACGTGGACCGATATATTGCGGATCCACTCTGCGGCTTCACGTTCACCGCCGCCGCATTTCGCGATCTGTTCACGGGGCTTAGCGAGGTATCCCGCAAGGACTGGGCAGCGAATGTGCCAAACCGGCCCATACTTGTAATAGCGGGCGACAGGGACCCCGTAGGCAGCATGGGCAAAGGTCCCACGGAGGTTGCTGAGCGGCTGCTGAACAGCGGTCACGACGTTACATTTAAGCTTTATTCCGGCATGCGGCACGAGATACTCAACGAAACCGGCAAGGAGAAGGTTTGGCAGGACGTGCTGGATTTTCTTAACGCACAGATAGGCTAAGGAGCGGACAATGGCGCATTACGACTGGGCAACGCTATACGAAAAGCTTGAAAACTGCACGGACTGCGGCCTTTGCAAGGGGCGCACGAACGTGGTTATAGGCGTGGGGAATCCGCAATCGAAAATAATGCTGATAGGCGAAGGCCCCGGGCGGGACGAGGACATACAGGGTTATCCGTTCGTCGGCGCAGCGGGGCAGCTGCTTGACAAGATGCTTGCGGCGATAAACCTTGACCGCACCAAGGTATATATTGCAAACATAGTGAAATGCCGCCCGCCGCAGAACCGCACCCCGCTTGAGGACGAGGCTATGGCCTGCCTGCCGTATCTTAGGGCGCAGGTGGCGCTGATACAGCCGCAGATAATAGTTTGCCTCGGCAAAACGGCGGCCATGTACGTTATAGACCGCGAAATACGCATCACGCGGGACCGCGGCATATGGCGCATGAAGAAGGGCATATGGATGCTGCCCACCTTCCACCCCGCCGCCCTTTTGCGCGACGAAAGCAAAAAGCGCGACGCCTGGCACGATATGCAGTCCCTCCGGGACAAAATAAAGGAATTGGGACTGGAAGAAGAATAATAAACACAAAGCAGAAAGCCTGTATATAAGCTTTCTGTTTTTTATATGCCCTCATATTCCCCAATTTTCGCGCATATTCTTAGCATACCTTAGCTTTTACGGGAGGTACTTTGAATATGTTCGGATGGTTTGTGCGGCTTGTTTCGCGGCTGTTTTTCTTCACGGGGTATGTTGGGCTGAACAGCTCTTTCCCTGACCCGCTTCCGGCGGAGGAAGAGCGCCACTGCCTTGAGGCCATGGCGCAGGGCGACGAGCTTGCGCGCGAAAAGCTTATAGAGCACAATCTAAGGCTTGTCGCGCACATCGCAAAGAAGTACGCCTCCCCCAAGCGGGACAGCGACGATTTGATATCCATCGGCACGGTGGGGCTTATAAAGGCCGTATCCACGTTCAACGCATCAAAGAGCAAAACGCTCGCCGCTTATGCGGCAAGGTGTATAGAAAATGAGATTCTCATGTCCCTTCGCGCGGAAAAAAAGCAGAGCGGCGAAGTGTATTTGATGGAGCCGATAGGCACGGACAACGACGGCAACGAAATTTCGCTTTGCGACATACTGGGCACGGATGCGGACCATGTGCATAACGAAGCGCAGCGCAGCATGGAGGCGGAGCGGCTTTGGCAGGCGATAGACGACGCGCTCAGTGCGCGGGAGCGCACGGTTGTGAAGCTGCGCTACGGCATCCCCTGCGGCAGGTGCATGGCGCAGCGGGAGGTGGCGGCGGTGTTGGGCATATCGAGGAGCTACGTTTCCCGCCTTGAAAAGAAAGCGCTGACCAAGCTTTATTCACGCCTTGGTGAGAAATAATCAATGCTTGACAAAGTGAAAAAACGGTAGTATCTTTCAATGCGGTAAAAATGCGCCGGAGTAAAATCCGGCGTTATTATAGATTTTATACATACATTAGAAAGGAAGGCATAACCATGCAGATGTTGGTTTTTATTACCAAGCAGACTGAATGCATAAACCCCATTCTGGCCGACCTGCTCAGCCGCAACATAAGCGGCGCGACCGTTATCGACTGCGAGGGTATGCTGAAAGCCATCAACGAATCCAGTATCGATCCCCCACCGGTATTCGGTTCGCTAAGGCACTTTATCAATCCGGGTCAGGAAACGGTAAAGCTGCTTATGATTGTACCGAGGGATGAAGAAAGACTTGCGCTTGTGAAGCAGATAATTCACGAGCATGCCGGCAAGCTGGACAGGCCGAACACGGGCATAATGTTTGAAGTACCCGTTATGAACGTTGAGGGGGTTCCGAAGAAGAGCTGATGAGCATTACAATTTTATATATCGCGGCTGCAATGGCGGCCGGACTTCTGTTCAACAGGTTTGCGAAGCTTATTTCGCTGCCTAATGTAACGGGTTATCTTGTTGCGGGCCTTTTGATAGGCCCAAGCGTGCTTAACCTTATCCCAAAGGAAGGCACGGAGGCGCTGAACGTGCTTGTAACGCTGGCGCTGGGCTTCATTGCCTATTCGATAGGCGGCGAATTCAACATAAACAACATAAAGGCCATAGGCGGCAAGAGCATAATAATAACCATGTTCCAGGCGCTTACGGCAGTTGGCCTTGTGGACATAACGCTGTGCGCAATGGGCTTCGACGTGCCGCTTGCGCTCACGCTCGGCGCAATAGCCGCGGCCACGGCCCCGGCAGCCACGCTTATGGTGGTGCGCCAATACAGGGCAAACGGCCCCGTCACGCGCACGCTGCTGCCCGTGGTCGCAATGGACGACGCGGTCGGCCTTATAGTTTTCGCCATATCGCTTGCGCTGGCGCAGGGAATGTCCGGCGGCGGAAATATGAGCTTTTATACAATGGTAGTGCAGCCGCTTACGGAAATAGTGCTCTCCCTTGCCGTCGGCGGGGCGATAGGCCTTATTGCAAGCATTGCGCTGCGCTTCTTCCATTCAAAGGATAACTTCCTTTGCGTATCCGTTGCGGCGGTGCTGCTGGGCACGGCTCTGGCGGACATATGGGGGCTTTCCTCGCTGCTGCTCTGCATGTCCATAGGCGCGATAGTATGCAACCTCAGGAAGGATGCTGACGGCATAATGGAAGGGTGCGAACGCTGGACGCCGCCGCTTTTCATGCTGTTCTTCGTAATATCGGGCGCGGAGCTTGACCTTGCCGCCATACCGACGGTTGGTATGCTTGGCGTTGCGTACCTTGTGGCGCGTTCTGCGGGCAAATACCTTGGCACATACATCGGCTCCGGCATAGTTCACGCGAACGATAATATAAAGAAGTATCTCGGCCTTGCGCTGCTGCCGCAGGCGGGCGTGGCGATAGGCATGGCGCAGGTTTGCGCGGCCAAGCTGCCCATGTACAGCGAACGCATAACCACCGTTGTGCTGTGCGCAACGCTTATATACGAACTCGTTGGCCCCGTCATAACCAAGATGGCGCTGATGAAGGCGGGCGAAATAGCGCCGGAACTTGCCCATGCGCGGCGCAAAAAGGCTCAAAAAGCCTGATTTGAATAAATAATTTGCTATTTTGGCCCGTGTCGGCTTCAAAAAGCTTGTGAACAGGCCATTGTTATGCTATTATATTAAGTGGGTATTTTTTATCTACCGGCTTTGTGTCGGACGATGTAGAACATACACTAAGAAGAACATGTTATTTGGAGGTAACTTTTTATGCTGATGGCTGGCGATTTCAGGAAGGGCGTTACTGTGGAGATCGATGGACAGGTTTGGTCCATTGCCGATTTCCAGCACGTCAAGCCCGGTAAAGGCGCGGCTTTCGTCCGTACGAGGCTCAAGAACGTTATGACCGGCGCGGTGCTGGAGCGCACCTTCAGCCCCACGGACAAGTATCCCCGCGCTCATATCGAGACCAAGGAGATGCAGTATCTTTACAACGACGGCGAGCTGTACTACTTCATGGATACCGAAACCTATGAGCAGCTGCCCCTTAACCACGACCAGGTTGAGGACGCTATCAACTTTATAGTTGAAAACATGAACGTGAACATCCGCTTCTACAAGGGCAGCGCCTTCTCCGTGGAAGCTCCCAACTTTGTTGAGCTTACCGTTACCGAAACCGAACCCGGCTTCAAGGGAGACACCGCTACCGGCACCACCAAGCCCGCAACGCTTGAGACCGGATACAAGATCAACGTTCCCCTGTTCGTTAACGAAGGCGACCGCATAAGGGTAGATACCCGTACCGGCGAATACATGGAGCGCGTATAAGCTATCCTGTATCAAATAAAAAATTATAAAATAACTACAAGGAGGTCACTATGGGTTACAATAAGGAAAAGGTCGCATATCTGCGCGGCGTAGTAGACGGCATGGATCTTGCCGACGACAAGTATGGCAAGCTTTTCAAGCTGATAGTTGAAACTCTGGACGAGATGGCGGACACCGTTGACGAAAACGAGGAAGCCATTATAGACATGGACGAATGCATAGACGACATTTGCGATGAGCTGAGCGACATAGACGAATGCCTTGACGCGCTGTGCGATTGCTGCGACTGCGACGAGTGCGACGACGACGAGGACGAGTGCGACTATGACTGCGACAATTGCACCGACAAGTGCGACTTTTGCGACGACGACTTTGTTGAAGTAGAATGCCCCCATTGCGGCGAGACCATCTATTTTGACGAGGACATGCTGGAGAGCGGCGAGGAGCTCATGCTGACCGAGGACGGCGCGCTTATCTGCCCCAACTGCAACAAGCCCGTTATCCCCGCGGCGGAAGATCTTCAGGACGAAGAATAAGTTAGGCTAAGGCTTAACAATATATCATCAGCCACGGCAGTTTGCGCTGCTGTGGCTGTTCTTTTTGCACGGGAGAGCGAATCGTAGCCGCACCCTTCCGCGTAAGTCGCTTCGTTTTATATATTCTCCCGCCGCTCTTGACTATGCGGCGGCAAGGATGTATGCTTACATTATATCAATATAACCATTATATAAAGGAGAGCTTATGGAAACCAAGGATCTTATGTACAAGCGCGCATATGTATGGGACAAGTTGAACGCCGAGGAGCGCAAGGCCTGCATGGATATGGGCGAAGATTACAAGGCGTTCCTTAACGAAAGCAAGACCGAACGCCGCTGCGCCGCGGAGATAATCCGCCGCGCAAAGGAAGCCGGATTTGTATGCATATGCGAAAAGAAGGAACTCAAGGCCGGCGATAAGGTATATTACAACAACCGCGGCAAGGCCGTTATACTGGCCGTTATAGGCGAAGAGCCGATAGAGAGCGGCATGAACATAGTCGGCAGCCACATCGACTCCCCCCGCCTGGACATAAAGCAGAACCCCGTTTACGAAGCGGGCGGAACCACGCTGCTGAAAACGCATTATTACGGCGGCATCAAAAAGTATCAGTGGGTCGCGCTGCCCCTTGCACTTTACGGAGTTATAGTTAAGGCAAACGGCGAAAAGGTTGAAATAGCCGTTGGCGATAAGTGCGGCGACCCCGTGTTCTATATTTCCGATCTTCTCCCCCACCTTGCCAAGGACCAGATGGGCAAAACCATGGGCGAAGGCGTGGAAGGCGAAAACCTGAACATACTTATAGGCAGCCTGCCCGTTGACGATACCGAAGCATCCGACAGGTTCAAGACCGCCCTGCTCGCCATACTGAACGAGCGTTACGGCATAACCGAAGAGGACTTCGTATCCGCCGAGCTTGAGGCCGTTCCCGCCGGCGCTGCGCGCGACGTTGGCTTCGACCGCGGCCTTATAGTTGCCCATGGTCACGACGACCGCGTGTGTTCCTATGCTTCCCTTGCGGCGCTGCTCAGCGTTGAAAAGCCCGTCCGCACCACCGTCGGTCTGTATGTGGACAAGGAAGAAGTCGGCAGCATCGGCGCGACCGGCATGCATTCCCAGTTCTTCAACAACATGGTCGGCGAGATGATAGCCCTTATGAACGGCGGCAGCTGCTCCGATCTTTCCGTAAGGCGCGCCCTTGCGCACAGCACGCTGCTGAGCGCGGACGTTGCGGCTGCGTTTGACCCCAACTACCCCAGCGTTGGCGACAATGCCAACTTCGCCGCCATCGGCCAGGGCATTGCCATGGTCAAGTACACCGGTTCCCGCGGCAAGAGCGGCGCAAACGACGCCGCGGCGGAACTGGTTGGCAAGGTACGCAAGCTGTTTAACGACCACGGCGTGGTTTACCAGACCAGCGAGCTTGGCAAGGTTGACCAGGGCGGCGGCGGAACCATAGCCTACATAATGGCCAACTACGATATGGACGTTATAGACGCAGGCGTTGCCATGCTTAGCATGCATGCTCCCTGGGAAATAGTATCCAAGGCGGACGTGTACATGACCAGCCGCGCATATCATGAGTTCTTTGTGAATTACAGATAATCATACGCCCTAACTTAGGCAATATCAAAAGCGAAACAGCGGGTATCCGAATAAAAGCCGGATACCCGTTTTCAAGTTGATGCAAGGTGTTATCCATGTTATAATTTTTTGCGGAGAAGACGTTGACAAATCGGAATTTGCGGAGGGTGTTTGATGAGTAATTGCGAATGGTGTGATTATAAAGAAAATAAGTGGCTATTATATAAATCATTACATTGGTCAGTTTATCTGGCAGATATTCAGGATTATGTTGGCAGATGCATTTTAGTGTTGAATAGGCATTGCGGTAGTCTTTCAGAATTAGATATTTCTGAGTGGATCGAATTGAAAACAATTATAGATAGGTTGGAACGTATCTATAAAGAGGTATTGGGCGCCGATTTAAGCAATTGGAGTTGCTTGTTAAATAACTTTTACAAAGAAGCAATACCAAACCCTCATTTGCATATACATGTGAGGCCACGCTATAAAAATGCAGTTGTAATCAACAATCACCCATACACGGATACAGAGTTTGCTCATCATTATGCTTTGAAAAAAGAGAGTTTATTGCCTGATGA
>CAVDFM010000081.1:0-9440 GCA_963608365.1 bacterium
GAACAATTTATTGTGGAGAAGATAGAATATTTATTAAAGACAAGTATAAGAGCATAGTGCTGGACGCTCTTTTAGGAGAGGGAGAATTCAGCTTTTCTATTGTGAAGAGTGATAGAACAATAGAAAAATATGTATTTACCGCACAGGCTTCCAACTTTAAGGAAGTATATGAAAAGATGAGTTAAAACTATCTTTCAAATATCGGACTAAACAAAAGCACGGGAAGATTCCCGTGCTTTTGCGCAAAGTGTTTCTTACATCAACTCTTTCGCCATCTGCTCCACCTGCGCTATGGATGCGCTCTTTAGGGCGGATTTGATGGTTACGGTGGTGGGAAGATAGGTTATGTCCTTGCTCTTTTCAAGCATGGCGCGCATAACCTTGGCGGCCATGGGCGCCCACGCGCCGTTTTCTATAAAGCCTATGGTGCGGTTCTGATAGTTGCGCTCGGTAAGGTGCTCTATAAACGTGCGCATGAAGGGGAATATGTCCGCGTTGTAGGTGGTTGTGGCAAGCACCAGCTTGCCGTAACGGAACGCATCCTCCACGGCCTCCGCCATGTCGCAGCGGGCAAGGTCGCACAGAACCACCTTTTTGCAGCCAAGCTCGGTAAGCTTGTCGTTAAGGAGCTGAGCCGCGGCCTTGGTGTGGCCGTATACGGAGGTGTAGGCTATCATAACGCCTTCGCTTTCCACACGGTAGCTTGACCAAATATCGTAAAGGTTTATGTAGTGCGCAAGGTTATCCTTCAGCACGGGGCCGTGCAGCGGGCATATTATGGCAATGTCCAGCGCAGCGGCTTTTTTGAGCAGCGCCTGCACCTGCGCGCCGTATTTGCCCACTATGCCGATATAATACCGCCTTGCTTCGCAGTCCCATTCTTCTTCAACGTCCAGCGCGCCGAACTTGCCGAAACCGTCCGCAGAGAACAGCACCTTGTCCTTGGCGTCATATGTTACCATGACCTCCGGCCAATGCACCATGGGCGCGAAAACAAACGTGAGCTGGTGTGCGCCAAGGGAAAGGCTTTCGCCGTTGGCAACGGTAACTTTGTTTTCTTCCGGTATGGTAATGTCAAAAAAGTCAGCTATCATGGCGAAGGTCTTTGCGTTGCCAACTATCTTGGCGTTGGGATATGCGGCAACAAAGTTGGCCACGTTTGCAGAATGATCCGGCTCCATGTGCTGCACAACAAGATAGTCCGGCTCGCGCCCGTTCAGTGCTTCCTTAACGTTGGAAAGCCATTTTTCGCCGAAGTGCGCGTCCACCGTATCCATAACGGCTATGCGCTCATCCATAATTACATATGAGTTATACGCCATGCCGTTGGGCACAATGTATTGCCCTTCAAACAGGTCAACGTCATGGTCGTTCACGCCAACGTATATTATGTCCTTGGTAATGTTGGAAATCATTTGTGTTCCTCCTTGTATATAAAGCTTATTTGTTGAAAATGTAATCTATTATCCTGAGATAAAGCGCCGGGACCACGCCGAAGCTGTACGGTACGTTAAGCCGCTCCGTGCTTTGGTGGAAATCCTTGCCCCAGCCGCCCAGCACTATGCCAGGCATATGCAGCGCCTTCAATGCCCGCATGGGGAAGTTGTATGTTATGTTCGCCCCGGCAAGGTTATTGAACAGCGCTTCGTGGTTTGCGCTTTCGCTGAGGCCGGTGTAGCTCATGTCCGAAAGACCCATGTAATAATCCTTCAGCGCAAGCTTTTCGCCGAACTCCTTTTCGGCGTAGGCTATTATGTCCTCCGCGGCGCAAAGCAGCTTATACGCGTCCGCATCGGCTGTATCCATATACACGTCCGGATAATAGGGCGGTATGAACGCAATTATTATAGTTGGCCGCTTGTCGCTGTATTGCTCGTAAAGGCAGCGCACAAACTCAATGCTTATGTCCTGCAATTCGGCCTTCTGCTCCGTAAGTGTGCGGGCAAGGGCGGCAAGGCGCGCATCTATGTCGCTTTGCTCGGCCTTCACGGCGGTGTAAAGCTCCGCATAGGTGATAACGTTCGGCTCAAAGTCCCGCGTGGCGATGGGGCGGGGCATAAGCTGCCCGTAGCGGCGCATATCCTGCCGCCGCTTTTCAAGCACGGCGGAGAACGCATCGTATGCCAAGGCCTTCAGCCGCTCCGTTATGCCCTCCGGGTCAAGGTCAAGCGTGAGCAGATTGTAGTAAGATACCGCGTACATTGGTATGGATACGGAGTAGTTGGCCTTAAGATCCTTCATTTTGAGGCATACCGCGGGCGGGGTGCATTCGCCGCGCATATGCTCGCAGTAATCCGCATTCATGGCAAGGCGGGCGTATACGGCGGAATTCAGGGCGTTTGCGTCAAGCCCAACAAACGGCTCGTCCGCATGGCAGCCTTTGCCCGCGCAAAAGAACAGCGGCATAACCTTGCCCGTTGCGCCGTAATGAATATAGCGCGTTGGGTCGTGCACCATGTCGTCATTAAGATAGCATTCGCTCAGCAGCAGCGCGCGGTAATGTAAGCTTCGCTCGGCGGCAAGCTTATTTAAGAAAGGCGCGGCGGTGAGCATGCCTTCGGAGTTGGTTTCCTCGCCGCATACGGCAACATAGAGAAGATTCCCGTTCAGGGCGGATATATCCTCGCCGTAGTGCCGCAAAAGTTCGATTATAAGCGCATGGCCGAATTTCATATCCGCGCTGCCGCGGCCGAAAAGCCAATCCCCGCTTTCATAGTCCTGCCTGCATTCTTCGTTCATAGGCAATTCGCCTATGCGCGCGGTTATGGCGTCCATGTCGAATGCAATGTCCTTAAGCTGCGCGTATTCGTCCGCGTCAACAACATCGTAATGTCCGGTGAGTATTATCGTGTCCCCCGCGGCGTTTCCGCACAGGAGCGCGGCTACGATATAGCGCCCCAGCGGGTCTCCCTCCACGGGAACGGTGAATATGTTTTCACTGTGCGCCCTGAAATAATCAAGCTCGTGAAGCATATCGAGTATAACTTCCGCGCCCTGTATCTCCTCCGCTGTGCCGGATATGCTTTTTGCCGCCATCAGGCGGGAAAGATTGCGCCGTATGTTAGCCTTATTTATCATAGCATGTCGCTCCATTTTTTCAGATTCATACATAATGATACAATAACCGCGCCCGAAAAGCTATACATAAAAAAGAAAGGCCGAACCCTATATGGGTTCAGCCCGATGCGCATATTACGCGTTACAGCATCAGCTTTTTGTACGATGCCGCCAGTTCTTCCAGCGCGCTGAAGAACGCCAGCGCTTCCGTGCGGCTCAGGCGTTCCCTGCGGGAAGCAAGCGGCTGACCGTAAGGATCGAACGCGGCTATGCCCTCGCTTGTCAGCTCCGCCATTACCTCGCGCACAAGCGCGGGGTCTTTTTTTATAACGGAGCGATACTTGTTCTGGTAACGCAGCATGCTGCGCGTGTCCCCGTTGCCCATTGCAAGTGTGCAGCTGCGCACGCTTACGCCCTTTGCCCGCTGGGCAAGTATGGTGCGCAGCATTGCGCGCACCTCGTCCCGCTCAAACGGCACGAATGCCGCGCTGCGGCAAAGCTCGCTTTCAACATCGCCCTGCTTTATGCGCTCGTAATAATAATTGCGTATGCTGTTGGGTTTGCGGCCGGTTTGGGCCGCCACGTCCTCAAATACGCTCCTCAGCGCCCTGCCGTCCTGCCGCGCGGCCTGCGCCGCGCTCAGCAGCAGCCTATCCTCCTGCTGTGTCCAGCCGCCCTTTGCGGCGGTTTCGCTTTTACAGCTTTCCATATATTTCTTCCCCCTGTCGGATTTTAACAGTATTATTGCCGCTTATCACAATAATATACATATTCATGCACAGGGGAAGGTAGCACGCGCGAACTTTTCGACTTAATCTACTCTTACGCTTATTTCACCCGTGGATACATGCTCCGTTGTTCCGTCGTCAAAGCGGACAACAAGGCGGCAGTCGTCATCTATGGCAACGGCCTGCCCATGCCGCGTGAGCGTGGGGGATATAACGGATATGCTCTTGCCCGTAACCATGCTGCGCCGCCGGTATTCGTCAAGGAAGTTGCGGGAATCCAGGCGGGCATATTCGCTGAACAGTTCTTGCAAAAACGCCGCCGCAAGGGAGGAACGAAGCTCCTGCTTGTTGCCATAAGGCAGCAGTGCGCCCGCCACCGCGCTTATGTCCGCGGGGAAGCCGCCAGAAGGCTCGGTTATGTTCACACCCGCGCCTATAACAACGTATTCGCTGAGCGCATCCGCGCCGAACGCGCTTTCGCAAAGTATTCCGCACACTTTTTTGCCGCGCACGAATATGTCGTTCACCCATTTTATCATGGCGCTCGCATCCACCGTGCGCTCTATTGCCCGCGCCATTGCAACGGCGGTTATCGCCGTAACGAACACCATGTTCTCGGCCTTCATATGCGGCCGTATAAGCACGCTTATGTAAAGCCCCTCGGCATCGGAATAAAAGCTGCGCCCCAGCCGTCCGCGTCCCGCGCTTTGCCGCTGGGCTATTATAACGCGGCCTTCGGCTGCGCCCGCACGGGCAAGCTTTTTAAGGTATGTATTGGTTGAATCAAGCTCGTCAAACAGCGTAATGTCAAGCCTGCCGGCTAACTCCTTCTGGCAAACATCAAGTATGCCTTGGACTGAAAAGTCGCTCATAGGTGCGTTTTGGCGTACTTTTCGCGCTCATATTCCGGCACAAGGCTGCCGCCCGTTGCCCAGGCAATATGCACGGCGTTTTTCATGTTCAGCCCGTGCGCGCGCATGTACGCCTTCCCTTCTTCATAAGTATAAAGCCCAACAGGCCCCGCGAACGCCGCGCAAGCGGAAGGCTCCGCGAACAGCCCTTCGCTTTCTGTCAGCGAACGCATGTAATCAAACAGCTTTGCGTCTTCCACGGTAACTTCACCGCTTAAAAGACCGCGCATCACCTTGCCCACAAAGCCGGACGCCCTGCCAACCGCAAGCCCGTCCGCTTCCGTTTTGCCGCTGAGGCCGATGTCCTGCACGCATATTTTGTTATCAAGCCCCGTCACCATGCCAAGCACCATGCACGGCGCAAGCGTGGGTTCAACGAAGAACACGTGCGCATTGTCGCCGAATATGGTTTTCAGCCCGAACGCCACCCCGCCCGGGCCGCCGCCCACGCCGCAGGGAATATATACGAACAGGGGATGCCGAGCATCTATGGTTATTCCCGCCGCGTCAAGCTGCGCCTTCAGCCGAACGGCTGCAACGCTGTATCCCATGAAAAGATCGACTGAGTTTTCGTCGTCCACAAAATAGCTCATCGGATCCGCCGCGCTTGCGGCCCTGCCGCGTTCCACGGCGGCGGAATAGTCCGACGGGTACTCTATTACCGTAACGCCCTTCTGCCTAAGCAGCGCTTTTTTCCATTCGCGCGCATCCGCGCTCATGTGTACCGTTGTGCGGAAGCCGAGCGCCGCGCTCATAACGCCTATGGAAAGGCCAAGGTTGCCTGTGGACGCCACCTGCACGGAGTATTGCGAAAAGAATTTCGTAAACCGTTCCTCCGCAAGCATGGCGTAATTATCGCTTTCATTCAGCAGGCCCGCATTTATGGCAAGGGTTTCGGCATGCTTCAGCACCTCGTATATGCCGCCGCGCGCCTTTATGGAGCCGGATATGGGCAGATCGCAGTCCCGCTTAACATACAGCGTGCCTTCTATCGGCGCGCCGTATTCGTGCCGCAGCCGCCGAAGCATTGCCGGCGTTTCGGTAAGCGGGGATTCTATCAGCCCGCCGGAGGCCGCAGTCTGCGGGAATTTAAGCATTATATACGGCGCAAAGCGTTCAAGCCGCGCCTGTGCTTCTGCCGTGTCGCTGTCGGTTATGTCAAGTTCGCTCAGCGCATCATCTGCCGCCGTAAGGTTGGGATTTACCCACAGCAGCGGCTGTGCCTTGCTGAGTTTTTCTATTATAGGGTTTATCATGTTTTCCATATGTAAGGTCCTTTCGGATGGATATATGTTAGCGGAGTGAATACAAACTCAACTCATAAGCCTGCCCTGAAAGGGGAGGTGGATGCGAGTGTAACGAGCAGCTGGAGGGGTTGAGTCGTGGCTATGCTTTTTACGTCAACCCCTCAGTCAGCTTCGCTGACAGCTCCCCGGCCGGGGCGCCTTTTGGTTTTAGGCTAAGCCAAAATGCTCTTCCGCTGTTCTCAGCGTGCGTCCAACTGTGCTTGACGCATTGCGCTCGATGTAAAAACAGCCGCTGCGCTTTATGCCGTCGTATACCGCACGGTTGAGCCGCTCAAGCACGGCGTTGCAGCGCCGCTTAGCCGCGGCGGGATCGGACGCGCTGTTTATGAAGCGCGTGAAACCCTCGTGATCGGGCCTGCCGCAATAATCGTCTATTAGGTTAGAAGGCTCCTTTATAAGGAACAGCACTCGCTCCGGCTCGGTAAGCGCTTTAATTTGCTCCGGCGTAAAATGGGCATCGCACACCACTTTGCGCTTTTCGCTCAGGCGGATAAGGTCAAGCAGAATAAAGCCGAGCTGCTCACGGTTGTTGCCTTGAAGCCAGCTTAGATATTCTTCCTCGCTCCTGCCGAAAAACTCGTCCGCCGATGCAAAGCGCCTGTTCATGGACGGCTGAGCAGCGGGGTCGGACAGCGCTATATGCTCATCAAAGCGCGCGTCGGCGTCATAGAGCAAAAAGCCGTGCTTTTCGGCCAATGTACGGCTGAGCGTGCTTTTGCCGCCGCATGCCGTGCCGCATACGAAGTAGACGTTTTTCAGATATTGTTTAAGTATGTTATCCTGAATGTTCATGATGATTCTCCTATCGAATAAAGTATGTTTTGCCATCCCTGCGGCGCAAGACCGTTTACCGATAGTCCCGCGCCCATCATGCCATCCTTAATTTGATGTAGCTTAGCATATGCCGCTCCTTTGGTTATGGTTTTTTATTGACTAATGCTGACTCCCTCAGTCAAACCTTCGGTTTGCCAGCTCCCTCGATGAGGGAGCCTTTTGAGTGCTGTACAAACTCCCGTATTAAGCCTGCCCTGAAAGGGGAGGTGGGTTTTGCGAAGCAAAAGCCGGAGGGGTTGTAACGGAAGTGTGTTTTTTTACGTCAACCCCTCAGTCAGCTTCGCTGACAGCTCCCCGTCCGGGGAGCCTTTTGGTGCTGTATATAAGCTTTGATAATTAGCCTCCCTCATTGAGGGAGGTGGCTGCGAGCAAAGCGAGCAGACGGAAGGAGTGTATACAAACTCGCTGCTTCTGTACACCTATGCTCACTCCCTCTCCAACTCCTCCAGCGCTTCCTGCGCCTGTTCCCATTGGGAATAGAGCTTGTCAAGCTGGGCCTTCTTTTCGTCTATGGTGCGGCTGAGTTCCGCCGCCTTAACGTAATTGGTGGCAACTTCGGGGCTGGCCAGCTTTTCTTCAAGCCTGCTCAGTTCTTCTTCCGCCGCGTTGACCCTGTCCTCCGCGCGTCTAAGCTCCCCGCTTGCGCGGTTTATGGCGCTTTGGCGTTCGCGCTTGGCGCGGTAATCTTCGCCCGCCTGTGAACGCTGCACGGGTCTTTCGGCGGCGGCTTTCGCTTCGCGCTCCTGTTTGGCGGCAATGTAGTCCGCGTAGCCGCCAATGTAGCTTTCTATGCCGTTTTCCGTCATGCACAGCACCCGGTCCGCAAGCCGTTCAACAAGATAGCGGTCGTGCGTAACGATGAGCATTGTGCCTTCGTATTCTTCAAGCGCGCCCTCAAGTGCTTCCCGCGAATCTATGTCCAAATGGTTCGTGGGTTCGTCCAGCAGCAAAAGGTTGGAGCCGCTCAGCATCAGCTTCAGCAGCTTCACCCGCGCCACCTCGCCGCCGGAAAGCTTTTCAAGGGGCTTGAATACATCGTCCCCGCGGAAAAGGAACGCCGCCAGCGCGCAGCGTATCTCCGTATCGCTCATGCGAGGGTAGCTGTTGCGTATTTCCTCTATCGCCGTTACTTCTCCGCTGAGCCCCGCGGCGTTCTGCTCATAATACCCCGGGTGCACGTTTGCGCCAAGGTAATATGAGCCCGCGTCCGGCTTCAGCTTGCCCATAAGTATTTTCAGCAGCGTTGTTTTGCCGCAGCCGTTCGGCCCAAGCAGGAATACCCGCTCGCCCTTTTTGATAAGCATATCCGCGTTGCAAAAAACGCTTTTGTCAAACCGCTTCGCTAAGCCCTTTGCAACAACCACGTCGTTGCCGCTCACCGCGTCCGCATGAAAGCGGAAATGTATGCTGTCCGTATTCCGTTCCGGCGCAACAAGCGTTGCGCGCAGCTTATCGGCCTGCTTCTGCTTGCTGGCGGCGGTTATAAAATTGTGCTCCTGTCCCCAGCGGCGCTGCTGCTCCACTATGCCCTCTATGCGGCGTATCTCCTTCTGCGTATTTACGTAGCGGCGGCGCAGCATCTCCTGCTCGTCCGCCATCAGTTCGCGGTGGCGGGAATAGTTGCCCTCGCTTACAAAAAAGCGAGTGTTCTTTATTTCCATTGTGCGGCGCGTTACCGCGTCCAGAAAATATCTGTCGTGCGATATTACTATAAACGCGCCCTGATATGCCTTCAGGAAGTCCTCAAGCCACGCTATAGAGTCCATGTCCAGATGGTTCGTGGGTTCGTCCAGCAGCAGTAATTGCGCCCCGCTTAAAAGCACCTTTGCAAGCTGCGCCTTGTTGCGCTGCCCGCCGCTCATGTCCCCAAGGCGCTTTGTCAGCTCTTCTTCGGTGAACCCAAGGCCCATCAGCGCGGAGCGGGTGCGGCTTCGGTATGTCATGCCGCCGTTGAACTCATATTCTTCCCTCAGCGCGTGCTGGCGCTTTATCAGCGTGTTCAGCCGCTCTCCTTCGGCATTGGCAAGCTCCGCGTCGACCCGCTTCAGTTCCTCCTCCACATCCATAAGCGGCCGGAAGGCTTCAAGTGTAGCATCGTATACGGTTTGGTTTGTGTCCGCAATGGTCTGGGTCATGCTCATTATGCGGGCGTTTTTCGCACGGAAAAGCTCGCCCGCGTCGTAACCTTCCTCCCCGAGCAGTATGCGGAACAGCGTTGTTTTGCCGCAGCCGTTCACGCCAACCAGGCCAACCCTGTCCTTTTCGCCTATTTCAAAGGAAACGCCGTCAAAAAGCAGCCTTTCCACAAATTCCTTTTTTAAGTCGTGTGCCGATATAATTGGCATAATGCCTTTTCTTCTCCTGTGTTTTAATGTTATGGGTGCAGCAGCCAAATGCCGCGCCCTTTTTTGCGGGCGTATTCAACGGTGTTCTTCGTTCCACCAGGCCGGTGGTCATATATTGCTATCAAAAGCCCGCTTGAATCCACCATGTATGCGTTGCGGCGCATATATGCATACGGCGTGTAGCTTTCCGCGCATACGGTTGCCTTGTCCGCGCGCAGCACTATCGTGTCGACTCTATCCCTGCGTTCCCCCCTGAGG
>CAVDFM010000082.1:0-460 GCA_963608365.1 bacterium
CATAGCAGCGGTAATTGCGGCCGTGGTGGTGGAATTTCGTATGCTTCGCTGCCCTAAGTGTCATTCGCATAGGGCGATGAATGCATTTGGGTTCGGTCGATTTGTTCCCGGATTCGTGTTCTATTGTCCCGTATGCGGGGAACGGCTTGAGATAGTCGAACCCGACGACCCAAGGTTGAAGAAGTAAAGCGCGATAAACGGAGAATTATTGACAGCGCGGCAAATCGCGGCTATACTGTAAACAGGGAAAGTATGAAGTTGTCTTTATCCGCGTAGTTTATACGCGGGTGCAGCATAATATGAAGAGGAGGTGTTAGTATGGCTACTTCGTCTATCACGAAAGAATTTCGCGTAAAAGACCCTGCCGCTTTTGAGCGACTGAAAACGGAACTTGAAAGCAAGCCCGCACGGAAACAGGCGGTTGATTCTCCTTCTCTTAAAAAGGGTAAAGAAAAATTAG
>CAVDFM010000082.1:470-9336 GCA_963608365.1 bacterium
GTATTTCATTAAGTGATTTAGCAGAGAGAGCATCGGAAACGGGCAGCGAGAGCCGCCTGCATGATGCTCTCGACCATTTTAGATGCTGCAAAGATAACGACATAGAAACATTCCTTAGAAAAAACGCATTTGAATTCATAAACCGCGGCTGGTGTTCAGTATATCTTATCGTTAATGAAGCGGCGTTCGACGCGGGGGAGATAAAAATAGATGCGTACTTCACTCTTTCCCATAAATCACTGATTCCGGAAAACGTATCAAAATCAAAAATAAAATCCGCCAGCGGGGACAAGGATTCAAAATCCATCCATTTTGTTTTGATAGGCCAGCTGGGCAAATATATTGAAAAACTGCCTGACGGGACGGAACTCAGGGCCGGAATAGCATCGGGCGAAATACTTGACTATGCCTTTGAGGTAATACGCGCGTCCAACAGCCTTATACCGTGCCGCTGCGCGCTGGTTGAATGCAGCGAAGAACCGAAGGTTCAGAAGGCATATACGGATTACGAATTTAAGTTCTTTCAATACGACCGCGACGGCGAACATTATCAGTTCTATAAAAGAATATAAGAGCCTATCCGCCATGGATAAGCTCTTTTCTTTCTATTCACCATTCTAATCATTTCTAACCATTCTAATCACACATGCGTGACCGGAACGCGCGGGTCAATGCATGGTTTTGTGCAGCAGCGCCGCGCCAACAAGGCCCGCGTCGTTGCCGAGGGTGGCCTTGACTATGCTTGCAAAGTTGTCGTAAAAGCTCATCTGCTTAACGTATTCGCGCACGGGCTCGAGCAGGAACTCGCCTGCGCCGCTCACGCCGCCGCCTATGGCGATGCGCTCGGGGTCGATTATGTTTATTAGCGATGCTATGCCGCAGCCCAGCGCGTGGGCATATTCGGTGAATATGGCTTTTGCAGCGGGGTCGCCCGCGCGGGCGCAGTCTATAACAAGCTTTGCGTTTATGTTAGCCGCGTCGCCGTGGCTGAGGGCGGCTATCATGCCGTTTGGCGCGGAGGAGAGGGAGCGCACGCCTTCGCGTATGAGCGCGGTTGCGGAGCAGCAGCTTTCAAAGCAGCCCTTCACGCCGCAGGAGCATTTTTCGCCCGCGGCCATGTTCATTATAAAATGTCCCAGCTCCACGCCGTTGCCCATGCCGCCGGTGAAAAGCGAACCGTTCAGTATTATTCCGCCGCCAACGCCGGTGCCCAGCGTTATAAGCACGCTGTTTGCGTAGCCTTTGAGCGAACCGCGCATGTATTCCGCCCATGCCGCCGCATCCGCATCGTTTGCCATAAGCACGCGCACGCGGTTGTTGAGCTTGCGCTCTATCAACTCCGGCAGGGGATGGTTCTTAAAGCCAAGATTGTAGGCGTTGAGCACGGTGCGCTTATCGCGGCTGATGCTGCCGGGAACAGCAATGCCCACAACGTTCAAGAGCGACAGTTTATCCTCCGCAGCCTCGGGGATTGCATCGGCAAGGGATTCTATCATTTGGGCTATTATGCCGCTGGCCTTGTCCGGCTCGTTCTTGGGATAGGGCGTTTGCAGGCGTGAAAGCTCCTTTTCACCTGAGAACAGCGCGCCCGCAATGTGCGACCCGCCAACGTCAAAACCAATATCGTATCCTGCTTTGTTCATCATTTTTTACCCTCAAACATGCTTTCCATGCGCTTTGCAAAATGGCCCGAAGTGTCGTACCCAAGCTTTTTGAGCAGGAAGTTCCTTGCCGCCACTTCTACAACAACGGCAATGTTCCTGCCCGGGCTTACGGGAAGCACGGTGGTGGGTATATCAACGCCCAGCAGCTCCGTCCGCTTTTCCCGCGCGCCTATGCGTTCATACTGCGCATTTGGATCGTACAATTCAAGATCCATTATAAAATCAATGCTTTTTTCGTTTACCGCCGAGCCTACGCCGAAAAGATACCTAACGTCCACAATGCCTATGCCGCGGACCTCTATAAGGTACTTTGTGGCCTCCGGCGCGGTACCCACTATGCGCCCGGTTGCAACGCGGGTTATGCGCACAACGTCGTCCGCAACAAGCCTGTGCCCCTGCTTTATCATTTCAAGCGCGGTCTCGCTTTTGCCAAGGCCGCTTTCGCCCCGCATGAGTATGCCCACGCCGAAAACGTCCATCAGCACGCCGTGTATAAGCATGCTGGGCGCAAGCTTGCGGGAAAGATAATTGCTTATTCTGTGGCCTATGTCGTCCGTTTTCTGGTGCGAAAGGAAAACGGGCAGGGCGTGCTCCCGCGCGCTGTCTATAAGCTCCTTGGGCGGCATGTTCCCGCGGGCGCAGACTATGCACGGCACGCCGTAGGACATGAACTTTTCCATCCTTGCGCTTACTTCCGCGCCGCTGAGGCCATAGAGATAGTACATCTCGCTCATGCCTATTATCTGCACGCGGCGGCTTGAAAAATGGTCGTAATACCCCGTGAACTGCAAGCCGGGGCGGCCTATTTCGGCACTGGTGAACGTTACCGTGCCGCCGCTGCCTGTCAAGGGCTCAAGCTCCAGTTCCTCGCTCAGCTTGTCCACCGCAAGCGTTATGCTTTCGGCCATTGCTTTTATTTCCTTCCCTTCAGGATAATGTTATCTATGAACCACGCGGCCGCCATATCCTCGCACCTGGGGAGGACCACGTTTGCCGCGCTCAGTATTTCCGGATGCGCATCGGCAACGGCTGCGCCTATGCCGGCGTACTGTATCATTTCAAGATCCAACAGATTATCGCCCACGGCGGCCGTCTCCCCGCGCTCTATGCCAAGATAGTTGGCAACCCATTCAAGCGCGCTGCCCTTGTGCGCATTCTCCGCATTGAACTCAACAAAGCCGGGCACGGAGCCTGAAACCTTCAGTTTGCCTTCGTAGCGTTTGCCAAGCATTGTTATCAGCTCTTCCGCGCGCTGCGGTTCGGTTATATAGAGTACCTTGGGTACGTTGTGCCATGTTTTTTCGCCCACCTCGGCATCTACCGTGCGCGGCAGGCCGAGTTTTTGGCTGTATGCGTCAACATACGGGTTTTCTTCGGCAAAAACTATGCCGTCGCCCTGATATATGTGCGCATGCACGTTAAGCTCCTTTGCAAGGGCGAGAAGCTCCTTTACCACCTTCGGGTCAAGCTCGGTGGTATAAAGGGCTTTGCCTGTAACGGTATCGTTTATTACCGCGCCGCCGTAGTTTATTACCGGCCCCTGTACGCCCATGGCCTGCCATATATAGGATGAGCCGTGGAAGCCGCGGCCCGTGGCAACGGTTACGAATATTCCCGCGTCCTGCGCGCGCTTTACGGCGTCAAGGTTAGCCTGCGGCACGGTGCGCGGTTCTTTGGTGAGCGTATCGTCAATATCGAACGCAATAAGCTTTATCATTGTGAGTCCTCCTGATGATGAAAGTGGTCATACACGGCCCGGGCTGCCGTTTTGTTCATGCCCTTTACCGCGCATAACTGCTCCTTGGTAGCGGCGGCGATAGCGTCCCGCGTTACGAATGCATCAAAAAGCAAACGCTTGCGCTTATCGCCAATGCCATCTATGTTATCAAGCTCGCTCATCAGTGCGCTCCTAACGTGGAGACTTCTATGGTAGGATATTGCGAACCTGTGCGCTTCGTCCCTTATGCGCTGAATGAAATGCAGCGCGCCGTCGCCGCGGGGAAGGATTATGCTCTCCTCCCTGTCCGGAACGATTATTTCTTCGTTGCGCTCGGCAAGGCCTATTGCCGGAATGTAATCAAGGCCAAAGCGGCTGAGCACCTCCAGCGCAACGTTAAGCTGCGTTCTGCCGCCGTCCATTATCAATAAATCGGGCAGCTCCGCAAACTTTTCATCATTCTGTGCAACCTTTTCAAACCGCCTTGTGAGCGCCTCCCGCATGGCGGAAAGGTCGTTCCCGCCGTGGTTAAGCTTCAGCTTAAAGCGGCGGTATTCCTTGGGGGCTTTTTTGCCGTCTATAAACACCACCATGCCGGAAACCGTGTCCCTGCCGCGTATGTGCGAATTATCGAAGCATTCTATGCGCCGCGGCAGTTCCTCAAGCCCTATATGCCCGCAAAGCTGCGCAAGCGCGCCTTCTCCGCGTTCCCAGGCGCGGTGCTCAAGCTCCCGCTGCTTTTTTATTGCGTCCATGCCGTTTTGGTAGGCAAGCTTTATCTGCTCCGCCTTTTCGCCGCGCACGGGGCAGGTGAGCTCCACCGCGCCGCCGCGCTGCTGCTTCAGCCATGCGGTAAGCTCGTCCGCGCCGGAGGGCATGTCCTTAACGAGTATCTCGCGGGGGATGATGCCGGAGCCTTCGTAATACTGCTGCAAAAACGCGGCCATTATCTCTCCCGCGTCCTCGCCCAGCGCATCCATGGCGTAATGCTGGCTGCCTATAACGCTGCCGCCGCGCACGAACAGGGCGAATATAACGTCGTCCTCGCCGTCCCGCGCAAGCGCGAACACGTCCCGCTCCGCGCCGGTCTTTGTCATCATTGCGCGCTGCTTTTCGCCCATGCGCTCAACCGCGTCCGCCCTGTCGCGGAACTGGGCGGCCTTTTCGTATTCCATATTGTCGCTGGCCTTTTGCATCTGCGCGCGGAGCATATTGCACACGGGTGCGGTGTCCCCTTCAAGGAAGCTCACAACGCTGTCAAGCAGCTTATGGTATTCCTCCCGCGTTACGTTGCCCGAACACGGCGCGCAGCATTTGTTTAAGTGATACATAAGGCACGGCCGCTCGCGCCGGGCGATGGCCTTGGCAATATCCTTTTTGCAGTGCCGCACGGGGAACATATCGCGTATGCAGCTCAATGCGTCCCTGAGCGTTACGGCGCTGAGATACGGGCCAAAGTAGCGCGCACCGTCGTTCTTTGCGCGGCGCACGACCTCGAACCGGGGAAAATCCTGCCTTTCATCAAGGCGGACATAGGGGAAATGCTTATCGTCCTTCAGAAGAATGTTATAGTGCGGCTGGAGGCTTTTGGTCATTGCGGCCTCAAGGGTCAGCGCCTCGGTTTCATTGGCGGTGAGTATGTACTCAAAATCCGCAATGTGGCTTACCATTGCCCGCACCTTTGGGCTCATGTTCTTTTGGGAATGGAAATACTGGCGAACGCGGTTTTTAAGATTGACCGCCTTGCCGACATAGATTATTTCTCCTTCCGCGTTGAACATTCTGTATACGCCCGGGTGATCCGGCAGGAGCTTAAGCTTTTCCTCTACCAACTGATTCATGGGACGTATTATACGATGTTTTGGAGCAAATTTCAATCCGGCTCGGTGCTTGGGTCGGTATCACGGGTGATTATGATTATGGTCTCGCCGTCTGTTTCGCCTGAAAGCTCGCGGCGGATAAGCTCCTCCATGGCGGCGCGAAGAGCGCACAGGCGGATAAGATTTGCCGCATCCGCAAGGCGGAAACGCAGAAAGCCTTCTATATTCAGCGCGGATTCGGCTTTGGTATACTCCATAAGGCGGGTGAGGGCATGGGCAAAAAGGCCCGCCCTGCGCGGCACGCGGCGCATTATCTCCGCCGCGCGGACGGCGGCGCGCTTTGCTTCGGCAGCTTCAAGCGGATATGCACTAAGCTCGCTCTTTATCTCCTCAGCCGCGGCGTCGTTGAGCAGAACGCGGCACAGCGCCATGCATAGCTGCTCCCGCGCTTCCTCGTCCCGCGTTATCACGGCGGCTCTTTGCCCTTCTCCCTTTACGCCCACGCCTTCCGCTCCTCTCAGCGCGCGGCGTATCCTATCCGCAATGTCAATGCGGTAGTCTATCGTTTCTATGCTGTATTCCCTCATGCTGCCCTCCCTGCGGGCGCAGTGCTCTGCCCCGCATTGCACCATATTCAAAATACCGCCGTATGGGTGCGTGTCTTTTTGCTTTTTTGTGTTGACATAAGGCAAGCGGCGGGTCTATAATCTGATTAAATATTTCCTTTGGGGTCTACGCGGGAACAGTACCGCGGATATTGCGGCCCAGAGAGGCGCGCCGTTTAGTGCTGCAAGCGCGCCGCCGCAAGCCGAGCATGGGAACACCGGCCCGCTACTTAAAGGCGCAGCAGGAGCGATACAGCCTGAACTAAAGTGGGTTTTATTTTATTAGACCAATTAGGGTGGAACCGCGGATGAGATAAGCATCGTCCGTCCCTTGCGTATGCGCTTGGGGCGGGCGTTTTTATATGCGCCGTTCCGCTTCAGGCAAAGATTTTTTTACTTCATAAGGAGGATATTATGAACATCACATTCCCAGACGGGTCCGTAAAGCAGTTTGAAGACGGCATGACAGCCCTTCAAATAGCCGAAACCATAAGCCCAAAGCTTAAAAAGGCCACCCTTGCCGCCGAAATAGACGGCAAGCGCGCGGATGCCTTCCGCCCCATACACGGCGACCATACGCTCAAACTCCTCACATGGCAGGATGAGGACGGCCGCTGGACAATGCGCCACACCGCGTCCCATATACTGGCGCAGGCCGTGAAGCGCGTGCATCCGGAAGCCAAGCTTGCAATAGGCCCGGCAATAGAGAACGGCTTCTATTATGACTTTGACGCGGAACCCTTCACGCCGGACGATCTTGAAAAGATTCAGAAGGAGATGGAGAAGATAATTGCCGAGGCGCTGCCGCTGGAGCGGTTTGAAATGCCCCGCGCGGAGGCGATAGAATACTTCAAGCAGAAGGAAGAGCCTTATAAGGTGGAACTCATTGAGGACCTGCCCGAGGACGCGATAATAAGCTTCTATAAGCAGGGGGACTTCGTTGACCTGTGCGCCGGCCCTCACGTTGAAACAACGGGCAAGGTAAGGTTCGTAAAGCTGATGAGCGTTGCGGGCGCGTACTGGCGCGGCAGCGAGAAGAACAAGATGCTGCAGCGTATTTACGGCACGGCGTTTGAAAAGAAGGCCGATCTGGACGAATACATAAACCGCATAGAGGAAGCCAAGAAGCGCGACCACAGGAAGCTGGGACGCGAGCTGGGGCTGTTCGCCCTGCTTGAGGAAGGCCCGGGCTTCCCGTTCTTCCTGCCCAAGGGAATGGTGCTGAGGAACACGCTGCTGGATTACTGGCACGAGGTGCATAAGCGTTACGGCTACGTTGAAATTTCAACGCCTATAATACTTAACCGCGATCTGTGGCTGCGCAGCGGGCATTGGGACCATTATAAGGACAACATGTATACCACCGTTATAGACGGCGAGGATTACGCAATAAAGCCCATGAACTGCCCCGGCGGAATGCTGGTATATAAGACGGAGCCGCATTCCTACCGCGAACTGCCGCTGAGGATGGCTGAACTGGGCCTTGTGCACAGGCACGAGCTTTCCGGCGCGCTGCACGGGCTTTTCCGCGTGCGCTGCTTCACGCAGGACGATGCGCACATATTCATGACCTGGGACCAGATGGAGCAGGAGATACAGAACGTTGTAAGGCTGTTTGACGAAGTGTATTCCACATTCGGCCTCAGCTACCAGATAGAGGTTTCCACCATGCCGGAGGACCACATAGGCGAAAAGGAAACATGGGACATGGCTACGGATACGCTCAAGCGCGCGATAGAGCACATGGGCAAGACCTATGTTATAAACGAAGGCGACGGCGCGTTCTACGGCCCGAAGCTGGACTTCCACCTTTCCGATTCGCTGGGACGCACATGGCAGTGCGGCACGATACAGCTGGATATGCAGATGCCTGAGCGGTTCGACCTTGAATACGTTGGCGCGGACGGCGAAAAGCACCGCCCCGTTATGATACACCGCGTGGTGCTGGGCAGTATAGAGCGCTTCATAGGCGTTATAACAGAGCATTTTGCCGGCGCATTCCCCACCTGGCTTGCCCCGGTGCAGGTGAAGGTGCTTGCAATGACGGACCGCACGCACGACGCCGCAAAGCAGATTGCCGACAGCCTTGACAAGCTGGGCATCCGCGTGGAGACAGACCTGCGCAACGAAAAGATTGGCTTCAAGATACGCGAAGCGCAGATGCAGCGCATACCTTACATGCTGATAATAGGCGACAAGGAAGTTGAAAACAACGTTGTTGCCGTGCGCAGCCGCAAGGGCGGCGACTTGGGCACAATGCCCCTTGCCGCGTTTGAAGAAAAGCTTATGGAGGAGGTCAAGACCCGCTCCATCAGCGAATGCGTGACGAAGTAAATATTTGCGTTGATACGGGGGGACGGGAGACCGTTCCCCGTTTTGTTTTATCAACGGAGGGAGTTTACCCACTCTAACCCCTTTCCACACATCTGCGTCCCTTGCGACCCTATCGTCCCTAAGCCGCTATTTGTCTAGGCTTTTTCAGGGACGATGGCAGGGACGCAAGATTTTATCGTCCCTGAGCACCCTGATGTGCGCAGTGAAACCCGTTCTTCGAACGGGTGAAATATTGCTATCGCAATGTGAAATATGGCTGCGCCATGTGAAATACGCCTAACGGCGTGTGAGCGGGAGAGGGTGCACTATTCAGTTTTCGCTTGCATATTCACTATGATTTGCGTATAATATAAGCATAAAACCGCGCCTACCGGAGACGGTTGGCCACGAGCATTAGTTTTTAGTAACCGTTACCTTAGGCCGGAGCGGTTACTTTTCTTTTTTGATGAGTTTCACTACGAAGCGCAGCACTCTCAAGAAAATCTTGAAAAGTTCTATAACGAACATCAGAAATGCAAGGAATTCTGACCATGTCATCACAGAAACCACCTCCCTTCTTGAAAAACTCAAGCTTGGGTCGTGGTCAACCGTCCCCTTTTCCGTACTGGGGCAGGCGCTTAGCCTTATTATAATGTAGAATAGTGTCGAAGCGCAAGGGCTTTTTGCGTGCTACCACGCTCAGGTGAAAGCGCAGCGTATCTACCGCCTTCACTACTTACTACTTCT
>CAVDFM010000083.1:0-1800 GCA_963608365.1 bacterium
GTTCGTCCTGAGCCAGGATCAAACTCTTGAGTTAAATCCTGATCACCAAAGACCATCTCTGATCCTCAGCGCTCGTTTACTTATTCTGGCCTAAAAACTCTCGTTTTCAGCCTCGCAGGTCCTTCCAACCTGCTTGACCGTTTCCTGAATTACTTGCTTTTTCTTTTGATCTTGCACTATATAGTTTTCAAGGTGCGTTCCCGCTGCTGTCCCGGACTCTCTTGTCCGTTTCCCCAGCGCGCTTGACTATAATACCAAACACTCCTCTTTTTGTCAACGCCTTTTTTCAAAAAATCTTGAATCTTTTTTGCCGGCCTCAAATTTTATCAGGCACGGCGGGCTTTTTCTTTGTAAAATAAATTGCGGGGCAAAACGCTGCCGCCTTGCCCCGCAATGAATATTATCGATTTTGTCGTTGATAAACGCCAAACTTTTTTAATAATCTACCTTCTTCAGCATGAAGTACAGCCTTGCGCCCTTGCCCGCATCGGCATGTTCGTTGGCGCAGGTGAACACGGTAAGGTAATCGTCGTCCACGGTCACGTTGGTATTGAACTCAAGCCCGCTCATGTCCTTGGTGTTCTTTATGCATTCGTCTATCCACGCCTGCACCTTTTCATCGGTGTCCTTGTCGTGGTTTGTCTTGCCGTAGGGATACCAAACGTACTCCATCAGGGACTTTTCAACGTCCGCGGGAGCGGTGGTCTCAAACATGGCAAATATTTCGTAGCGCGCTTCCTCGCCGTAGAGATAAACGTCCCATACGCGCTCGGAATATATCTTCAAATCGGGCAGATTCGTCAGTTCCTTGCCGCAGTACTTCTTGTGGTCGCAGGTGGTCTTACCCATGTTGAATTCCTGAATGTGGTGCAGCTGATGGAACATGCTGCCGGAAGGCCTGGAGTTGTGGCCGGTTATTACGTCGTTATGCTGCTGACCGTAATAATAGGCGTAAACGGAGCCGGATTCGGCCTTTTCCTTGGCGGGGGTATGGTCGTTGTAATACCACGTTCCCGTCATATCGAACATGATGGGATAGCTTACGTTCGTACCGAGCACTTCAATGTAGCCCACGGTGTCGTTATTCGCATCGTAAGCGTTCTTGAACTTATCGGTATAGGTACCCCTCACCTTGTCGCCGAACTGATCTATGCTGCCGGTGCCCGCAATGTATGCTGCAATGGTATTCTTATCAGTCGCGCGGCATTCGGGAGCAGGCTGACCATAGGAAAGGCTCATCTGCATTGCGCGCAGGTTCGCGCCGCTCAGGTCGCTCTGCTTGGTAAGTATGGCGTCTATAAGGGCGGAGTCCTCCTCGGTAACCGCGCCGTCGCCGTTGCCGTCGCCCATTATCACTATTTCGCCCACGTCGCCCGCTTTCATGCCGGTGGCTACCGTGTCGGTATCGGCGGCCTCGCTGCCGTCCGCCTTGGTTATGGCAACGCTGTCCGCGCCGGTGAACAGGGCAATCAGCTTCTTCGCCTGCTCAACGGTGCTGCCTATTTCTATGCCGCGTATGTAGTTCGCGCCGTTCACGTTTTCAACATAGGGCCTCAGGTTAAACGTACCCACGTCGCACTGCAGGTCGGTATTCTTGCCGTATGCATAGGCGTAGCCCGTGCGGTCCATAACAACCGCGTGCGTATCGCCCACGGCAACGGAAACCGCGTTCTTCACAGCAGTTATGTCCTTGGAATCGGCGTATACGAGCAGGTCGTTGTCCGCTTCAACTTCCATCGCCGCAACCACGCTGCCGTCCGCACGCACGGCCACAAGACCCGCCGCGCCAACATCTACCGC
>CAVDFM010000083.1:1863-9220 GCA_963608365.1 bacterium
AAGCGGCGGTGCTTATGCTGGCAACCAGCTTGCCTTCGGCAGTTATGCCCGCGGCGCGGTCCGCACCGGCGGCAATCTTGACCATGTTGCTCCATGCGGAAACGTCGGGCGCTCCCGTTGTAGCCGCAACGGTACCGTCGCTCTTAAGGCCTATGGCAAAGTTTTCACCCGCCGCTACCCATACCATGTCGCTCCATGCGGAAACGTCAGGCGCGCCGCTGGTGCCGATAACGGTGCCGTCGTTGAGCAGGGCAACCGCAAAGTCGCCGCCCATGGCCGCCATGTATACGTTGCTCCAGCCGGAAACGGCCTCGCTGCCGGTCATTTCGCCCGCAAACAGGGCGCTGCCGTCCGCCTTAACGCCTATGGTGGCGCTCTTGTTGGCTGCAACGAACACAACGTTGGTCCAGTTGCTCGTCCTGCGCTGGCCGTATTGGTCATGTCCGCCGGAAACTATCGTTCCGTTGGTCCTAAGGCCAACATTATGTATGCTGCCCGCGGCTATCATGCCCGTTCCGCCGAGCGGCTCGCGCGTAAGCGCCGCGCCGGGGGTAACAACATCCTGGCCGGGGTTTGTGCTCTCCTGCGGCTTGGGCGTTGTGTCGCCCACATTCACGGGCAGGTTATTATCGCCGTTGTCCCCGCCGCATCCTGCAAAAAGCGCCATCGCCATTATAAGCGTAAGCAGCGCCGCAATGATCTTTTTCATGCGTTATTCCTCCATTCGTCCTGCGTATGCAGAATCTCATGCATATCATATCATATCGCGGCCCGTGCCGCAAACGAACCGCATTTAATTTACATATTCTACATATTTTGTTCGCCTGCCGCGCAATGCTTGCCCTATGCCCGAATTAAGGGTATAATAGATGTATCTATACTATAATAAAGTAGGCGTCGGCACAGCGTCCGCCGCCGGAGGATGAATTTGGAAACAAAAAAGGCTCCCGCATCGCGGGGTATCGTTATAGGTTTGGCGCTTGGCGCCGTTATGGGCGCGCTCAGCGGGTTCAGCGAAATCGGCTTTGTGCTTGCGCCGGCGTTTCTGGGCTTCGTGCTCGGCTCGTGGGGCTATGCCGCGGGCGCGGTCTCTTTCGTCGCGTTCGGCATTGCGGCGTATTTTGTCGCCGGAATAAGCGCGCTTCCTTATGTTCTCGGCGCGGCTCTGCCCGCCTCCGCCGTGATAGGCTATGTTATATATAATAAAAAGCCTTGGCGCACGGCCGTCGCCCTCGGCGCGCTGCTCATGGGCATCGGGCTTTATGCGTATATATGCCTGCCCAGCATACTTAAAGGGCAGGAACCTTTCTATGAAATAAAGTCCTTCATTTCCGCCTTCAGTCAGGACTTTACCGCCCTTGCGCAGTCCACGGGGATGGCTGAAGATAAGCTCAGCTATGTCCGCACCGGGCTTTTGCTCTATGAGGACATGGCTGAAAGGATGACCATGCAGTTCATCTGCACGGCCGCCATGTTCTTCGCCCTTATCGATACGCTTATCGCCCGCGCGTTCACCCGCCGCACCGGGCGGGAGCTTCGCCCCATGGCGCCCATGCCGCTTTGGCAGCTTTCGCGCAACTTTACCTATGCCGCCGGCGCGGCTATTCTCGGCGCGGTGGCAACGCTCCTTTTGCAGCTGAACAATTCCGAAAGCGTGCTGGAGGCCGCGCAGCAGGTCGTGCTCGGGCCGCTTGCGCTCATGGGCTTCTGCTATCTCGATTTCAGCACCCGCCTCGGCCGCCCCGGCAGCAAGGCCAAGCGCATAATAATATATGTGCTCATCGTGCTTGTGCCGTACCGCACCAATATACTGGCGCTCGTCGGCCTTATGGACAGAATGCTCAAAACACGCACGCGCTTCGTGCCCAATAAGAATAAGACCAAGTAACCCCGGGGGAGGGTACATTGGCCCCACAGGAAAGGATATGTTTATGGAAAAGAAACCGTATGCCGCGCTTGTACCGCTGTTCGTCGCGGCGCTGGCGGCTTCCGCCGCACTGGCGCTGCTCTTAAAGCCGCTTTGGGTCGGCCTTTTGTCCGCGGCGCTCGTTGTGGCGTGCTTCGGCATAGGCATGGTAATAATAGGCGCGCGCTGGCGGCAGCTTCAGCAGGAGTGCGACGATATTTTCCTTGAAAATTCGTCCGCCGCTTCTTCCATAATAAATACAATCGATGTGCCCGCGCTAATATTCGATGATTCCGGCCGCATAATCTGGTCAAACGAGGCCATGGATGAAATTTACGCCGGGCGGGACATAAAAAAGATTCTGCCCTCGCTCGATACCCGCGCCCCCGCGCAGGCCACCACGCTTGAGTTTAACGGCAAGGCGTATCAAATAATGTGCAGCCCCATAAAGCGTGAGCATCCCTCCGCAAGGAAGCTTACTTTCCAGTATTGGCTCGATAGGACGGAGGCGCTGCATTATACCCGCCTTTATGAAGAAAACATGCCCGTAGTGGCTCTGATATACGTTGATAATTATGAAGAACTGAATGCCGATAAGCAGTTCCAGCGCAACAGCGTCCTTTCGGAGGTGGAAAGCCTTGTCAGCAAGTTTACCTCCTCAATTCAGGGCACATACCGCCGCTATGAAAACGCGCGCTTTTTCCTTATATTTGAAGCCAAGTACATGGACGCGCTTGAGAAGGAGCGCTTCAAGCTGCTTGAGCTTGCCCATGCCATAGATACCGGCACCGAGCAAACCGTTACCCTTTCAATAGCCGTGGGCGCGGAAAGCCAGGTTGCGCACAGCGACGAATCCGCAAGGCAGGCAATGGAGCTCGCGCTCGGCCGCGGGGGAGATCAGGCCGTTGTAAAGCGCGGCACGAACTATACCTTCTTCGGCGGGCAGAAGCAGATAGCCCTCACGCGGCAGTCCCGCGTAAAGGCAAGGCTTTTTGCAAAGGCGCTGCGCCAGCTTATGGAAAATTCGGACATGGTGTTCGTAATGGGCCACAAGAATGCCGATATGGACTGCATAGGCGCGGCCCTGGGCCTTATGCGCCTTAGCCAGTGTGCAAACCGCCGCGGCTATATAGTGCTTGATGAATCGAACGCAACTATCGAAGGCGCGCTCGACAGCATGGCCGAAAGCAAGCAGTATCACGACTGCATCCGTACCGTGGAGCAGGCGCTTCAGCTTATCCGGCCCACAAGCGTGCTCGTCGTTGTCGATACTCAGCGCACAAGCTCCGTCCTTTCGCCACAGCTTTATAATAAGGCCGCAAAGACCGTTATAATAGACCATCACCGCCGCCCCGTGGATTCGCTCAGCGCCCCCACGCTCAATTATTACGAAGCCGGCGCAAGCTCCGCCTGCGAAATGGTAACGGAAGTGATGCAGTATTTTGCGGACGGGCTCAAGCCCACGCCGTTTGAATCAAGCGCGCTGCTTGCCGGCATGACCATGGACACCAAGAGCTTTGCCATAAATACCGGCGCAAGAACGTTTGAAGCCGCGGGCTTCCTTCGCCGCAGCGGCGCGGATACCAGCATGGTAAAGCTTATGTATCAGGACGATATGACCACCTTCCGCAACCGCGCAAAGGTAGTTGAAAACGCCACCATAATGGATGGCGGCATAGCCATATCCACCTGCTCCAAGGATATGCCAAACAATATGCTCATCGCGGCGCAGGCGGCGGATGCCCTCCTTTCCATAAAGGGGATACAGGCTTCCTTCGTGCTTGCGGAAACAGCCGGCGGCATAAACATAAGCGGCCGCAGCTTGGGGCAGATCAACGTTCAGCTTATATTGGAACGCATAGGCGGCGGCGGGCATCTTGCCGTAGCGGGCGCCCAGCTTAAGGATATAAGCATAAATGAGGCCGTTGACAAGCTGACCGAAAGCATTTACTCTTATTTGGACGAAATAGGCGCGGATTATTCGCGCTCATAATAAAGAAATAACCAACAGGAGGTTTATAAAAATATGAAAGTCATTCTGCAAAAGGACGTCAAGGGCACCGGCAAGGCGGGCGACGTTTGCGAAGTAAACGACGGCTACGCCCGCAATTTCCTCATCCCGCGCAAGCTTGCCCTTCCCGGGGACGCAAGCAGCATTAACGCCGCCAATATAAAAAAGCAGGCCGATGCGCACCGCCTTGAAATGCAGCGCAAGCGCGCCAAGGAGCTTGCCGCCGGCATGAACGGGCTGAACGTTAAGGTATACGCCAAGTGCGGCGAAAACGGCAGGCTGTTCGGTTCCATAGGCGCGGCAGAAATATCCGCCGGTCTTAAAGAGCAGCACGGGCTTGACGTGGACAAGAAAAAGATTCGCCTTGACGAACCCATAAAGGCGCTGGGCAAGCTGAACGTTACCGCGCATCTTTACGAAAACGCGGACGCAAAGTTCGAAGTAGAGGTTCTTCCCCTGCCCCAGAACAACTGATTTTATACCCTGAGAGCAACACGTTAAAGGTGGAAAGATAAAAGTGGAAGCAAGGACTCCCCCGCATTCGCTGGAGGCGGAAAAAAGCGTGCTCGGCAGCATGCTCATCAGCCGCGATGCAGCCGAACTTTCGGCAGAGATGCTGACCGTTCAGGATTTTTACATGCCGCAGCATCAATATATATTCGAAGCCATGTGCGACCTGGTCAACCATGCCAAGGCCGTGGACAGCGTTACCATTGTGGATGCGCTGGAGCGGGCGGGCAAGCTGGCTGCCGCGGGCGGCATAGGCTACATTGCGGAGCTTTCGCTTTTTGTCCCCAGCGCAGCCAACGTAAGCTACTATATCAAAATAGTAGAGGATAGGAGCGTTCTGCGCCAGCTTATAGCCGCAGGCGGCGAAATAATAAAAACCGCCAGCGATTCCGACGCCCCCATAACCGATATATTGGACGAAGCCGAAAGGCGCGTATTCAATATATCCATGAAAAAGAACGAAGACACAATGGTCCCCGTGGACAAAAGCGCGCTGGAAGCGTATATGCGCATTGGCGAGCTTATGAAAACCAAGGGCGAAATAAGCGGCGTACCCACGGGGTTTAAGGAGCTGGACGAGCTTACGAGCGGCCTTCAGAAGGGCGACCTTATAATCGTTGCCGCAAGGCCGAGCGTCGGCAAATCCACATTTGCAATGAACATTGCCGAATACGCCGCAACCGCGGCCAATAAAAAGGTCGCCGTATTCAGCCTTGAAATGAGCCACGAGCAGCTTACCACCCGTATGCTCTGCTCATTGGCTAAAGTAGACATGCAGAAGGTGAACACCGGCGAAACCACGGAGGAGGACCTTCTTGTTCTGAGCGACGCGCTTCTCACGCTGAGCGATTCAAAGATGTATATTGACGACAGCGGCAATCTCAGCGTTGCCGATATACGCAGCCGCTGCCGCCGCCAGCAGACGCGCTACGGGCTCGATCTGGTCATTATAGACTATCTGGGCCTGTTACAGCTTGGCAACAAGCGCGGCAGCCTTGTGGCGGACATTGCGGAGGCCACGCGCGCGCTGAAGATACTCGCAAAAGAACTTCAGGTGCCGATTATGCTTTTGTGCCAGCTTTCCCGCGGCTCTGAAAGCAGAAAGGAAAACGGCTACCGCCCAATATTGGCGGACCTGCGCGACTCCGGCGCAATAGAGCAGGACGCGGACATGGTGCTTCTGCTTTACCGCAAGGCGCTCGCCATGCGCAACAGGAAGGACGATTCCGAATACGGCAGCGCCCCTGCCGAGGAGATAGAGGACAACACCGCGGAAGTAATAGTTGCCAAGAACCGTAACGGCCCGCTCAAAACCGTCAATTTGGCGTTCCAGGGCATGTTCTCCCGCTTCGTGAACCCGTCCTAAACAGCATAATAAAAAGCATAACGCCCGCTGACCACGGGCGTTTTTTCAGGAGGTAATAAACTTTGGCTTTTCATCCCATAGATTTGGACTCATTCCCCCGCAGGGAACATTATTTAAGCTTTATAGGCAACAACCAATGCAGCTATTCCATGACCGTAAACGTGGACATAACCGCGCTCGGCGGCCAGAAGCTTTACCCTGCCATGATATGGCTTATCACGCGCACGGTGAATGAAATTCCGGAATTTCGCATGGCGCTTGTGGACGGCGTGCTTGGCGTATACGATGACATGCACCCCGCATACACCGTTTTCAACAAGGAATCGAAAACCTTCTCCGGCATATGGACGGAGTTCGACCCGAACTATTCGGCATTTCTCGCTGCATATGAGCGCGACAGCGCGCTGTATTCAGCCGCCGTGGCCTATGCGCCCAAGCCCAACACCCCGCCCAACTCCTTCAATGTGTCCATGATGCCGTGGGCAACGTTCACTTCCGTGAATCTCAATCTTTATAACGGCGGCACGGCGCTGCTGCCCATATTCACAATGGGCAAAGCCTTCTTTGCGGACGGCCGCCGCCTGCTGCCCCTTGCCATACAGGCGCACCATGCCGTGTGCGACGGTTACCACATAGGCCGCTTCCTCGCCGCGCTGCAGGAGAATATAGATGGGTTTGAGGGGTAGGGTTTTTGCCAAGGGGCCAGGGGAGGTTCGGAGTTGAGCGCCGCCAGTGGCGGATGAAGCGAAACGGAGAACGGGCAGGAACAGGGAGAATTACGAACGGCAGTGAGTAAGACGACCTTGTTCCAACCAGAGCGTTAACTCGTATATCTTGGCGGATTTAACACAGCTTGCTAAGCTGGCGACCCCCGTAACCCCTTTGAAACGATCGCTCCGCGAAGGGTACGGCACTGTACGCCGTGTTTGCACCGCACCCAAAAGGCTCCCCGGACGGGGAGCTGGCACGGCGTAAGCCGTGACTGAGGGGTTGAGATAAACAAAGAGCAGTAAGCTGCTTTATAACCCCTCCGGCTTTTGCTTCGCAAAACCCACCTCCCCTTTCAGGGCAGGCTGACTCCCTCCGTCTTTTGCTTCGCAAAATCCACCTCCCTCCAAGAGGGAGGCTTAACGTAAGAGTTTGGACATCGGCCAAAAGGCTCCCTCCTTGAGGGAGCTGGCACGGCGCAAGCCGTGACTGAGGGAGTTAAAGGCGCCTTATATACTTTTCTATTGCGCTTCTACACTATTCTACATTATAATAAGCACAAGCGCCTGCCCCGACGTGAACAGGGGACGGTTGGCCACTTATCCTGACCTTACGATATACGTCAGGGGAAGGAGGTGACCACAATGGTGACATGGGCTTTATTCTTTGCATGCGGCTCATTTATCGTTGGACTTCTCAGGCTGTTCTTAGCAGTCTTGGAATTCGTAATGAAACTCCAAAAAAGGAAGTAACCGCTCCAAGTGCTAAAAGTAGCGGTTACTTAATTTAACCTATTACTCCGGCCAACCGTCTCCGGCAGGCGCGGTTTTATGCTTATATTATACGCAAATCATAG
>CAVDFM010000084.1:0-9194 GCA_963608365.1 bacterium
GCGTAGCGTTCGCGGGAATAGTTGCGCTTGCTGCGGCGATACTCCCTGCCCGCCGCGCGATGCGCATTAGCCCGAACGCGGCCATACGGACGGAGTGACGCCAATGAGAAAGCTTTTACCTATTATATTGGCATTCATGCTCATGCTCACCGGATGCGGGAGGGGAGACACGGCCGCGGACAAGCCCGCGGTGGATGAGGTCGAGCAAACTCCGCAAAGCACTGTGCAGCCCGAAGAACAGCTTATCGAGCGCCGCATAGAGATAACCGGAGATATTTCGCAGCCGGGCACCATGGCCATAATGTGCAGCGAAGGATACTGGCGCACATGGCGCGTGGAAACGGCCGACCAAAACGGCGAAGTGAAAGAATACCGATACGAAATCGAAAGCATGCTTCCGCAGGATGCGGAGCTATCCGCCGTGCCGGTAACGATAACGTTCAATGGCGATATGCTTAAGGTGGAGGGCGAGACGATAGCGATGGAATCGCCCATGCAGCTTATGCTTAACATTGAGAATGGCAAAGAGCTGACGTTCAGCGTGGTGCATGACAGCGAAGAGGAAACCTTCACCGTGCGCCCGGCTGACGAAAAAGAGTAGATCAACGTTGCGGTATACGTTTTTATCACAATAACAGGAGGAGAAAATGAAACGCACAAGAACTAATGCAAAGCTGTTGGCGCTTATATTGGCGCTGGTGTTTGCGTTTGAGCTGCTGCCCGCGCATATGGCGAGCGCGGCGGAAAACATCAGCAAATGGCCTGCGCTTGCAGACGAAAGCGGCTGGACAACGACGAGCAGCTATACTCAAACCAGTTCAATAACCAGCGATGAGTATCCCGGCGTCGGCAACATGATGCCGAAAAACACCGGCAGTGATGACATCAGCCCTATAAAAAAGGTGCAGATACCGGGGCTTGACCCAAGCGCACCGATAGAAAAATATAACCTTACGCTTAGCGTGACGCACCTTGTTGCTGATCGCAAAGAGGCAGGCACGACGGAGAATGTGTATGAAACGATAAAGCTGCCGCGCGCGAATTATTATTACCCGCAGCGTGTGATGCTGCGTGCGCAAAACGGCAGGGAATGCCCCGTATACATAGTCGCAATTCCCGAACAGCACAGCTATAAGGATGAAAAGTACGATTACTCCGAAGTAATAGACCTTATGCTTGAGCTGGACGTGCGTACACAGGCCCTCCTGAGCGAGCTGAAGAGCACCAATGCGGCGAAAGTAGGCGGATACTATCCTGATATGCAGGAAGCTATCTACAGCATGAACAACCGCTTGGGTACTTCCGGCCTGTATATGTACTGGCGAGTTGCCGGAATTGACTTCAAAACAAAAATGGAAGAAATGTTTGAAGTCAAGAACAGGCATACCGATCTTAGCCCCGAGCAGTGCAAATACGTCCTTACCACCATGGCCCAAGAGTGGCTGGACTATTGCAGTGAACGTATTAAGCAGCCCGAAATAGCATCGCTGCGCGTGCTTGGCGCGGAAGCCGTAAAGACTGGCACTAACGAATTTACGCTGAGCCTGCCCGCGGGGACGGACCTCAGCAGCGCGGAAAGCACGCTGGAAATAGAGTTCATAGGCAGAGCGAAAGCAATAGTGGACGGCAAATGGGCCAACGGCCAAACGCTGTTCATTGAATGCACCGCATGGGATCAGGCTACGGGTGTTGAATTCGGCAGCATAAAGAACATGTACCGCCTGAAGCTGACCACGGGCGAACCCACGATAAGCGTCAGGTATTTTGCCGTAAACGACAGGGTCGCTACGATAGACGAAGCGGCGGGCACCATATCGCTCAACCTTGATACGGCGTGGGATTGGAAGCAGACGCCCGTTGTGGAATGCTCCGGCAGCGGTTATGAGTTCCTTGATGAAAACGGCGCCGTTGTGGCGGCGGATGCGGACGGCAAAACAGACCTTAGCGCGGTAAAGACGCTGCGCATCGTGCTGAACATAGCCGGCGGCGAATACACGAAGGATTATGCGCTCAACATAACCCGCGGCAATTCCGCAGAATGCGAGCTTAAAGCCTATTCCGTAGGCATAGAAAACGAAAAGGTTGAAATAAGCGGCACAAACGTGACCGTAACAATACCGTTTGACACGGATTGGAGCACGCTGAAGGCCGAATATACCGTATCCTACGACGCGACCGTAAAGGCGACCGCAGGGGAAGATTTCGAAAATTCCGAAGCGAAGCCCATAGTTTACCGCGTAACGGCGCAGGACGGCAAAACATATAAAGATTACAGCGTTGTGGTCAAAAAGGAGAAGGCTTCCGGCGAATGCAAGCTGGTATCCTTTAAGTACGGCACGGTTGCCGGCAGAATAGATCACGACAAAGGCACCGTAACCATGACCCTGCCCGCGGGTTCGAACACAACGTTCGCCCCGAGCATTACAATATCCGAATTTGCGACCATAACGCCCGAAATAGGCGCGGCGCAGGATTTCTCCCGCCCCGTTACATACACCGTAAAGGCGCAGGACGGCACGGAAAAGAAATACAGCGTTACCGTTACCGTTTCCGCTCCGCAGGATAATCCGGACAGGGAAAAGCTCCAGAACCTGCTCAACGGCATAATATCCTCCTATAAGTCCAAGGCGAGCCTTGGCAGCTGGGAGCAGATGGACCTTGGCATTTATGCCAACCCCGCGCAGGGCAGCACCACGCAGTATATAGACCTGGCGGAATGGGCGAAGAACTGGAAAGTGACCGCTTCCACCATGGATACGGTAGTTGAGCGCAACATAATCGCCCTGACCGCGAACGGCTACGATTGCTCTAATCTGGCTAAGTACAATAACGGAGAACCGTTTGTGAACAGCAGCGGCGAACAGATAGACAACCTGTTTGACGACCTTGAGCGCGTGCAGACATACGGCATGATGGGCGATGCGTTCGCGCTTATAGCGCTGGACATGGGCAATTACACCGTGCCTGAAGGTTCAAGGTATTCAAGGGACAGCATACTCAGCAGGATAATAGGCGGCGGCAAGCTTATAACCGGCACAGAGGTGGACATGGGCGCAATGAACATGTATGCCATAGCGCCTTATGCTGACGACCCCGTGTATGGCGATAAGGTAAAGAGCCTTATACAGGACGGCATAGAGAGCATTGCCAAGGCCATGAATCCCGACTTTACTTTCACATACAGCGGCGTTGCCAACAGCGAATCCACGTCCCAGGTAATATGCGCGCTGTGCGCATGCGGCGTTGACCCGTATACCGACCCGCGCTTTGGCGACGGAAAGACCAACATAGTTACCCAGTGGGTGGATAAGTTCGCCTGGGGCGGCGGTTTCAAGCACATTGCATCCGAAATGCAGACCAACAGCATGGCTACAGAGCAGGGCTGCTACGCGCTTGAATGGTATCTCGGGTTCCTTGAACGCGGCGGCGCGGGCAAGGCATACCATATGTATTACAACCGTTATAACTTCGCAAAGACTCTCTCTGCCGAGGCAAACATACTCTCCTTTGCAATAGATGGGCAGAAGGGCGAAATAACCGAAGGCGAGCGCAGCACAATCGCCGTTACCGTGCCGGATGGCATGCCGCTTGACGGCATCACGCCCGAAATGGTTTTGTCCGCGGGCGCAAAGCTCATCGTTCCCGAACTGCCGGTAAAGCTGGTGGCGGGTACCGAGCAGCCGTTCGTGGTTCAGGCGTCAGACGGAAAGACCACCAAGACGTATTATGTCACCGTTACCTACGGCAACGTGGACGCTACGGGCGCGGATATACCTGCGGACGGTTTAACGCTTGAGGACGCGAACAAGCGCGCGCTCAACATTGTTGAACGAAAAGTAACGAGCACCGCGGAAGGCACGGACATAGTGCTGATAATAAACAACACGGTGGATCTGACCAAGCTGCGCATAAAGGGCGAAGCGTCCTACGGCGCGGAGGTAACGCCGGCGTTGGACGGCAAAAAGACGATGGACCTTTCCGACTTTACGGAGTTCACCGTTGTGTCCGGCGACAAAAAGACCACCAATAAGGTGCGCATAAAGGTAATGATAGCCGCGCAGGCGGAAATGCTTACGTTCCGTGTGCAGGTGGACGGAACATGGTACAGCGGCGTTATAGATAACGACAACAACACCATAACCGTTTCCGGCGTGGACGACAGCGCGCTCACTACCACCATGCTTACTGCGGAAGCCACGTTCACGGCGGGCAGCAAATGCTCCCCCTCGTCCGGCGCGGCGGTGGACTTCTCCAACGTTGTTGAATATACCCTCACCGGTACGGACGCACTTGCCGGCCGCACATATAAAGTGAAGGTGCTCAATAAAAACGGCAGCCTGATAACCGCCGGCGGCAGCACGCCCGCAACTTCGGACGCCATGATAACCGGCTTTAACGTGCTGGGCGCGGAAGGCGTTATAAACCACGGCGCGGGCACGATAGTCATAACCCTGCCTTACGGCACGAACGTTACGGCGGTCGCGCCTATAGTCACCGTCAGCGCGGGGGCGAGCGTAACACCCGGCTCTTACCAGATGGTGAACCTGTCCGTTCCCGTTGTATACACGGTGGTAAACGGCAAAACGACCAAGCAATACACGGTAAGCGTTGTGTATCAGCGCAGCGTTGCGGATCAGCTTTGGGACAAGATGGCTGAAGAAGGCAACAACTCCGTTAAGGATCACCAGGTGAGCCACGACCCGCACGGCCTGCCGGGCGGATACGGTTCATATTGGGATTCCTCTAAGGGATATAACCAGCGGGGCAGCAGCAGCTCCGGCTGGGTAAGCGGATCGGGCAGCAGCTCCGGCTGGGGCAGTCTTGGCACGGGCTGGGGCAGCACCGGCACAGGCTGGAACAACCCCGGCACGGGCAGGGCATGGAACAGCTCCCGCGCCGAATGGACCGATGTACTTGATTGATAATGTATTCAATGCGGAAGAGTTGAAATACACGGAGGAAAACATATGAAAGCTAAAAAACTGTTGTCCCTTCTGCTGGCGCTTATAATGTGTGCGGGCCTTGTGCCCACGCAGGTGCTGGCAGACGGAGTCAATACCATCGTAATAAATACCGATGGCGTGGAAAACGGCACCGTGGAGATAATATCCATACCGGACGGCGCCACGCGGGACGGCAACAAGATTACCGGCCTTGCGGCGGAAACTGGGTTTATAAAGGTTAAGGCCACGCCAAAGGAAGGCCTTGAGTTCCTTAAATGGACAGCCAGGTTTAGCATGGACAACGGCGAAACATGGTGGCTAGGGTCCGACCTTTCGAACGACGGTTTCTGTTACACACTTAAGAGTGGCGATACGCTTAGCTCTAACCCGCTGGAAGTTGCACCGGGCAGTATGGGCAGCTGGAGCGACACCATATTTGAGTTAACGCCTGAATTCGGCATACCGCTCAAGCTGGCCGTTGAATCGAGTAACCCTGAAATGGGCGAGGTCGTGCTGGGGCCGAACACGGGCAAGCAGCTCACCGAAAAAACCGAAAAGGGCTACATCGGCGTCTATAACGAGGGCGACGTGGAAATAGGTTACCGGCTGAAGGACAGCGAAAAGTACCAGTTCGTGGGTTGGACAATACGCTATACCAACGGCGAAAGCGGCATAACCGAAGATCTTGACACCTATCATTATAATGACCTTGCCATGGATTCGACATGGACATGGCCGTATAAGAAGAATCCGTGGAGCACGGACGATACCGTTGTCGGAAACACCGTGCGCGACCTTATGGATACCAATGGGAAGGGCATAAAACACGACGCTACCATAACCGCCGTGTTTAACGACAGAACTTCGCCCAACTATGTGTTGCAGGATAGTGACTGGAATATCAGAATGAATGTGGTAGACCAGTATCAGACTATCTATTACCCCACTATAACCGGATGGAACAACACTACCGAAGAAGTGGTGTTTGAGTTCAATGATATTCCGACGATTGATGTGCTGAAGAGCGCGCAGCTGTGCTCTATATATATGTCTATAGGCAAGAACGGCACCATCGGCAGGACTGCGCTCGGTATAAAGGTAAACTTTACGGATGAAAACCCGACGTATACCTATACCCGTGCGACTAACGAGGAATCCGGTTCCGGTCAGTACCAAATTTCGGATTTTGCCGACACATACGAAATACACTTCAACATGCTTGATACCAACGGCAACACCAAGCCCGGCGTTATAAGGCTGAACCTTAAAAACAGGGGCAGGATCATTGCCGAGCACGGCGCCGTGCAGTACCTTGGCAAGCAGTATGAAAACGGCAGCGTAATAGACTTTATCACCGATAGCGACGGCGAGGCCACCATGACCGCCGTGCCGGAAGAAGGCTACAAGCTGCTCAAATGGATAATAAACGGCACAGAATATCCTGCCAACGGCAACGACATAACCTTTGCCGTGCCGGAAAGCACGTTTGATATTCAGGCCGTGTTTGCCGCGCCCGAATTTGTGGTCGCGGGCAAAACTCCCCGCTTTGATATAAGGGATAGCCTGCTTACGCTCACCCCGTTTGTCGATCTGGCGACGGAAGGTACCGTGACCGGTTGGTCTAACGATACGGACGAGCAGGTGGTCGTAACGTTCAATAACGTAGGCACGCTGCCCCAGTACGTTGCCGCGTATTATAAGCTGAACAGCGATTCCTATGCGCCCGACGGAACATCGCTTTCCTTCGATGGCAGGGAGACCGGGGACAAAGGCTCGTGGCTCAGCTGGAGCAGGTATTATTATACCCAGCTCAATGCGGACGATTACGAAATACCCTTTACCATTACCGATAAGAACGGCTTTGTAAAGCGCGGCGTGATACGCTTCGAGCGCGACGGCAAGGCCGGCATAGAAGCCGAACACGGCAGCGTTATATATAACGATACCGAATATACCAACGGCCAAACCATAGACGTTGCCGCGGGCGAAATAACCCTTCAGGCCAAGGCGGACGAAGGCTATGCTTTCGCGGGCTGGGAAATAGGCGGCAAGGAATATTCCGATAACCCGCTGACCATTGAAGCGGACGGCAAGTTCTTCATTATCAAGGCCAAGTTTAATAAGCTTGTTACCGTAAGCACGGGCGAAGGCATAGTTTCCGAAGGCGTGTCCAAGTTTGCGGACGACGAAACCGCTGAAAGCAAAACCGTTGCCGCGGGCGAAAGCGTAAGCTTAACCAACGTGCCCGGCGAAAAGAGCAAGTTCGCCAGGTGGCATGTTGATTACGAAAAGGCGGAAGGCAAGTTCATGCCCGCCGAAGAAGGCCGCCATTATACCCTTGGCGAGGGCGCAAGCTATACCGACGGCACAATCACCATAGTTACCAAGGAATATAACATTAAGGTATATCCCGAATTTGAGCGGACTTACAGCATAACCTTACAGCAGGCGGAAGGCGGCAAGGCAAGCTTCGTCGAACCCGTAAGCGCAATAGGCAAGGATACCGCAGCCGGCCTTACCAAGGACTCCGCCGCTGTAACGTGGGAGCTTGAAAGCACCGAAACCGGCTACAAGTTCACTAAATGGGGCATAGAATACTTTAACACCGACAAAAACGAATGGGTAGCCGACCCGACGGGAAGCGGCTCGTATGTAAGGTTCGATTACTGGACTCCCGTAAACGGCGACGGACGCCAGCTGACTACGATGTCCGCACAGGTTACGAAGTACGATCTGCGCATAACTCCGCAGTTCTCCAAGGGACTTACCATTGAGATGGTGGCGGATCCTGCCGCGGGCGGCACGGCGGAAGCGAGCGGCGACACTGACGGTTACTTCTATACGAACAACATGGCCTTTGTGACCGCGACCGCAAATGACGGATACGAGTTCAACGGCTGGACTGTGGAATACAAGCAGGAGGACGGCACCTACGCGCCTGCCGAATTAGGCAAGCATTACAGCCCCTTTGGCGACCTTGAAGATGCGGATTTGGGCGTGAGGATGAAAGATTACAACCTCCGCTTCACGGCCAAGTTTACCAAGCAGCTCTATGTGGAGCTTGCGCAGGGCGAGCACGGCACGGCGGAGTTCGTGGGCGTAACGCCGGACGCGAACAACCGCGTGTATGGGCCGGACGACAGCACCGGCAACATAGTTGCAACCGTTAAGGCCACGCCGGAAGAAGGGTATATGTTCGGCGGCTGGGAAGTTGTAAACGGCGAAACCGGCAATTCGGTACTGCCCTCAAAACCCGGCTATAGTTTCTATTACGAGATAGCCGACGGCGGCACCGTGGCCAGCAACCCCATGGGCGTGGGCTTCTCTAAGAGTGGAATGGACAGCTACCACGTTAACCTGAAAATAAAGCCGGTATTCGGCAAAGGTATAAAGGTTATAGTTGGCAGCGACAACAGCGCATACGGCACCGTAACTCCCGAAGGCGAGAACATCATTTCGGGTACCAACGGAAGCCTTGATTTCAGCGCAAAGCCCGCCGATGGCTGCCTGTTCATGGGTTGGGAAGTAACCTATGCCGACGGCACCGCGATACCCGATGAAGAAAAGGGCAACCTGTTCATGATTAACGTGAACACCGTTGACAATGACGAAACGGGCGACAATAATCAGCTGCTGACGTTCAACTGTGAGAAGGATCTGAAGCTGACGGCGCACTTCGTTAAGAAGGGTGAGCCTAACTTCGTAAGGTATAACACCAATGCTTATCACGCGGGCTGCCTGATGATGCCCGAGTCTACAATTTATGCTCCCGGCAGAACTGTGCCTTCAAGCTTCACCGGCTGGTCGAACGATGTATCCGAACCTATCGTGATAACGTTTAACGCTGCGGCACAGGCAGATAAGGCCGTAAGTATATTCTATCGGTATAGGTATACGGTACTTGCCGCGCCCGATGTGTCGTTCGACTTTGGCGAAGGCACTGAACACAGTAATGCGAGCGATTCCACGAGAAGCTATAAATATACCTTCACCGAGGAGCAGGCCGCGACGCTGTACGAACTGCCGTTCACCGCGACCGATGCCAACGGCAACGTGAAGAAGGGCGTTATACGCTTCACCCCCGCGCGCCGCGCGCTGATAGAGGCTGAAAACGGCGCCGTGTCCTATAACGACGCGACCTATGCCGCGGGCAGCATAATAGACTTCCCCGCGGGCGAAGCCACCATCACCGCCGCCGCCAACGAAGGTTATGCCTTCGCGGGTTGGGAGATAGAAGGCGTTGAACTGACC
>CAVDFM010000085.1:0-3172 GCA_963608365.1 bacterium
GAAAAATACAAGGCTAAGCACAACGGCATGTTCCCATATATTCTTGGCATAATGGACGCCCTTTCGCACCTTAAAACAATGCCGCTCACAATAGAGCACGACGGCGTTACGGAAAAGTGCGATTCAATAATAATGAGCGTGGGCAACGGGCAATACATAGGCGGCGGCATGCGCGCCGTACCCATGGCGGATCCGTTCGACGGGATGCTTGACGTGTGCTATGTTGAGCGGGTGAGCATACTCAAATTCATATGCCTGCTGCCGAAGTTCATAAAGGGCAAGCATATTGAGCATAAGGACATAGTGCACCATATCCGCACGGCGGAAATAAAGGTAAGCTGCCCCGAAGCATGCGCATTGCAGCTGGACGGAGAAGTGGACATGACCACGCCCGCCGTTTTCCGTGCGCTGCCCGGCGCGCTGAAGGTGCTGCTGCCCGCTGACGCAAAATAAGGAGGCGCGCATGGATAGGCTTTATTTCATCGTTAATCCGGTTTCGGGCTCCGGAGAGGGCATGCGCCGTTTCTCGCTCGTGCGCGGAATACTTGAAAAGCGCGGCGTAGAATACGGCTTCTGCTACAGCGAATATCCCGGCCACGCCGTGAAGCTTGCCAAGGCCGCAATAGACGCGGGCGAAACGCGCCTTGTGGCCGTGGGCGGGGACGGAACGCTTAACGAAGTCGCAAGCGTTGTTAAGGACTACCGCGGCATAAAGCTGGGCGTGCTGCCGTTCGGCACGGGCAACGACTTTGCGCGCGGCATAGGCCTTCCGGAGGATGACGAAGGACTGGTGAACGTGCTCACGGGCGGCAAAAGCCGCTTGATCGACGCCGGAATGGCCGGAGACGGCTTTTTCATAAACGTGGCCGGTTTCGGCTTTGACGTTGACGTGGTGCGCTATACCGAAAAATATAAGCGCAGGCTGAACGGAATGCTGCCGTATATGCTGGGCATACTGCAATCCCTCATCTATCTTTCCCGCACGGAGGCCGAAATAGTTACCGACAGCGGCGAAACATTTAACGTAACGGTAACGCTGCTTTCCGCCTGCAACGGCACCCGCTTCGCCGGGGGCATAAACCTTGCCCCGCTTGCCGATTACAGCGACGGATTGATGGACATATGCATACTGAAGAAAATATCGCGGCTGCGCTTTTTGTATCTTCTGCCGAAGTATATGAAGGGCAAGCACTTGAAATATAAAAACGAATTTTTGTATTTCAAAGCAAAAAGCGTGAAGGTAACAACCACTACCCATTCCCTGATGGAATGCGACGGCGAAATAAAGGGTGAAACGCCCGCCGAGTTCAGGGTGCTCAGCGGGGCGATAGATTTTATGATTGGTGAATAATGGCAAGACGACGGCTGAAAAGCGCCGATAAGGCGTTCACAATAAAAAGACTGCTTATAATTCTGCTGGGCATTGCGCTGATAGTCGGCGGATTTTTCGGCGTCAGGGCGTTTTTAAGCTCCCGCGCGTCCTTCGGCACGGAAAGCGCGCTGCCGTTTTATTCGGAAGCGCCGTACGCCTATTCAAACGGCATTTTCTATTATGCCGACGGGGATAAGCTTATCCGTTACGATACAAAGAATCCCGAAGGCGCAACGAGCATGAGCCTTGGCACGAGCGATGTTTCCATAACCGCGGGCGGCGGCACGGCGGCGCTTTATTCCGTGAACGCGGTGCAGATAATAGGCGCGGATGATTTTATAGACGTAGGCGGGCAGATAATGTCCCTGCGCTGCGCGGCGAACCACATTGCCGTGCTCAGGATAGATTCCGCGGGCGCGGGCGCAGTGCTCGTGTACAACAAAAGCGGGGAATTGGTTGACATTATTGAGCAGAACGACGACATTATAACCGACTGCGGCTTTTATGATTCTTCCGAGGGCGACCTTATGTGGCTGCTCACGCTTTCAACCTCCGCCGATACGCCCGTAACAACGCTGACCACATACAGCTACGCCGTTCAGGGCGGCGAAAGCGTTGCCACAATGTCCGGCGTTATAAGCATAAGTTCACAGCTGGTGGACAGGGTGGTTTTCACAAAAAGCAGCATATTCATTTCCGGTACGGAGCAGCTTATCCGCTGCGATGCGGGCATAAGCGGCGAAAGCTGGCGGCTGCTCACATACGGCTATAAGCTTTGCGATTATTCAACCGCGCTTACGCGGCCGCTGTTCCTGTTCGTTCCCCGCGGGGAAGGCGCAATGAACGAAGTGAAGCTATACAGCGTTGATGAGGCCGCGCAGAGCGGCGCCGCAGCGCGCACGGTGCAGCTGAGCGAAGGGGTGCATACCGTAATGGCGTGCAGCGGCAAAATGGTGGCGTTCTCGAATACCGATATGTATATCTATACCGCCGCGGGCAAGCTGAGCAGCACATACGCGCTGGACTTTGCCTGCGTAGGAGCGACCAAGCTGAGCGAAACAGAAGCGCTGTGCGAAAGCGCGGACGGTTCGCTAAGGCTTATAAAGCTTAAATAACATAAACTTACGCCATACCAATGGCAAAAAGGAGGGAGACGAAGTGAATCTATTGGATATTGCGGTGCTGGCGGTGCTGGTGCTGTTCGTGCTGCATGGCATATACCGTGGCTTTCTGCCCACGCTTTTGTCCATAGGCGCATATATACTGGCGTGGCTTGTGGCAATAGTGCTGCTGCCCGTCGGCTCCAACGCCATCCGTTCCAACGAAAAGCTGTTCAACACAATGCTTTATTATACCGAAGGCAGCGAGTATGTGGGCAACGTTGAACTTTCAAAAACGAACATAAATGAAATAAGCACCGATACGCTTAACGATGTTTTCTCCAATGCGGATCTTCCCTATCCCGTTGCCAAGAACATTGCGGACAACATTGCCAAGGAGCAGTTTGCGGACAGCGGAATAGTAACTCTGGGCGATTATTTTAACCAAACCATAGTATCGCTGTTCATAAACATATTAGTATTTCTTGTACTTTTTGCATTGATGCGCATTGTGCTTGCGTTTATAATAAACGGCATCGATTACGCATGGACGCTGCCGCAGCTAAGGGTAGCGGACAGGGCCATAGCCGGCGGGCTTGGGCTTGTGCGCGGCATACTGGCGGTATTTTTGCTTTTCATGCTGCTGCCGCTTGCGCTCATAGTGCTTCAGGGCAAGTTCAAATTCCTTACGGACATGGTG
>CAVDFM010000085.1:3182-9156 GCA_963608365.1 bacterium
CATGGTGAACAGCTCCATAACGGCCAAATTCTTCTATAAATCCAATTTCCTGCTGGGCATGATGCCCGGCTGCTGAGGAGGTAACAATATGTATCTTGCCGACAGTTGGCTTGATTATGAAATAATTGATGCGGGCGGCGGCGAAAAGCTGGAACGCTGGGGCGATGTAACGCTGCTTAGGCCCGATCCGCAGGCCGTTTGGCCCATGGGCCGCGGCAATGCCAAGCCGGATGCGCACTATATCCGCTCATCTTCCGGCGGCGGGCATTGGGAATACAATGCTTCCCTTGCCGAATCCTGGACGATACGCTGGCGGGAGCTCACCTTCCTTGTGCGGCCCACGGGCTTTAAGCACACCGGCCTTTTTCCCGAACAGGCGGTCAACTGGGCATGGATGCAGGACATAATAAGAAACGCAAAGCTTAAAAGCGGCGAAAAGCCCCGCGTGCTGAATCTTTTTGCATATACCGGCGGCGCAACGTGCGCGCTGGCAAGCGCGGGCGCGGAGGTGGTTCATGTGGACGCGGCGAAGGGCATGGTTGCCTGGGCAAAGGATAACCTTAACCAAAGCGGCCTTGGCGATAAGCCTGTGCGTTTTATAGTGGACGACGTGATGAAGTTCGTGCTGCGCGAACAGCGCCGCGGCAGAACATACCACGGCATACTTATGGACCCGCCAAGCTACGGCCGCGGGCCCAACGGCGAAATGTGGAAAATAGAGGAAGGGCTTTATCCCCTGCTTGCCGAATGCGTAAAGCTGATGGACGATGAAGCGCTGTTCTTCCTTATCAATTCGTATACCACCGGCCTTGCGCCCACGGTGCTTTCAAACGCGCTGAAGGTCGCCATGGGCCGCGGGAATATAGAGGCGGGCGAGGTCGGCCTGCCCATAACGCGCGGCGGTCAGGGACTTGTGCTGCCATGCGGCGCAAGCGGAAGATGGACAAAATAAATTTTATAATAAACCAAGGAGAAATAACGATGCATTACACTTTTTATCCCCAGGGAGTATGCTCCAGAAAGATCGATCTGGATATTGAAAACGGCCGCGTGCACAACATTCATTATCTTGGCGGTTGCAACGGCAATCTCAAGGCGCTCGGCGCGCTGGCGGAGGGCATGACGGTTGAGGAAGTTATACAGCGGCTTGACGGCATACATTGCGGCGAAAGGAGCACCTCCTGTTCCGATCAGCTTGCCCGCAACCTGAAGCAGGTACTTGCCGAGGCCAAGTGAGCCATACGCGGCGCAAAATATATTGCGTATACTTCAGCCCCACGGGAAGCAGCAGGCTTGCCGCGCGCGCTGTTGCATATGCGTTGAAAAGCGAGCTTGACGCGGATGCGGAGGACATAGACCTTACCATGCCCGCCGCGCGCAGCGAGCAATACCGTTTTACCGATGCCGATACGGTGGTCATAGCCATGCCTGTATACGCCGGCAGGCTGCCGAACAAGATCGCGCCGGATATAGCGCGCTGCCTTCACGGCGGCGGCAGCACGAAGCTGATTGCCCTGTGTACATACGGCAAACGCAGCGCGGGAGACGCGGAGCGCGAACTGCTGCTCATTGCGTCGCGAAACGGCTTTATGCCCATTGCCGCGCGCAGCATAGTGTGCGAGCATGCGTTTTCCGCTAAAATAGCGCATGACAGGCCGAGCGCGGCTGACTTGGCGCAGCTTGCTTCATTCGGCGCGGATATCGCGCGGTGCATAGCGTCTGATACTGTATCTCCCCTGCCCTTTGACGCGGATACGCCGCTTGCGCCGTATTACACCCCTCTGAAGGCGGACGGCATAGGCGCACATTTTTTGAAGGCAAAGCCCGCAACTGATATTTCCTGCTGCACGCGCTGCGGTATGTGCGCTTCCGTTTGCCCAATGGGCAGCATTGCTGCGGACAAGCCTTACGAAACGACGGGCATATGCATAAAGTGCCAGGCCTGCATAAAGGCCTGCCCCGCGCGGGCAAGGCGCTTTTTGGACGCAGACTTTCTTTCGCACGTAAAAATGCTTGAAAACACGTTAGGAGACTAAAGCTATGAGAATATGGGCCGCAACGCGGGACATGGACAAAATAATAAAAGAAGTGGTTATGGATTTCCCCGCGGCGCACAGCGAGGATGAATGGAACGCGGTGCTTGGCGATATTTGCCATGAACTTGACCTTTCGCGGCCGGTGCTGCTGAAAAAGCACCTGAATGAGCTGAATACCTTCCGCCACACAACGTTTTTGCCGAGCGACTTTATGGAAGGCGTGGATTTTTCCAAATTCACGCTTCAGCTTTTCCCGGAAAAGAAGAAAAAGTAATTTTTGCCCGAAATTTTCCATGGAACGCTTTTACTTAAATATGCCCGCCGCTTTATGCAAAAGCTAACGGCAGAAAATAAAGAAGAAGGAGTGTTTTTATGGATACGTTATCATTGATACTCATGATAATCGGCGCGATAAACTGGGGCCTGGTCGGCATATTCCAGTTCGATCTGGTTGCGGCCATATGCGGCAGCAGCGCTTCGGTAGTGGCGCGCATCATATACACGCTGGTCGGTCTTGCGGGCATATGGGGCATTGCGCTGCTGTGCCGGCGCGACGGCAGCAGGCACGAATAAAGCTGTAACGTTAAAGAAGCGGCATAAGCCGCTTCTTTAATATTTTTTATAGATATAACTCAAGTACATACAATCGTGCTTGTTTCTCGCTGTACATCAGCACTATGCTCGACTCGCTTTTTGTTTGCCTAAAGCACATATACTCGCCCAAGGGTATAAGATATTCGTCGTCAATTTTCTTTTTATCCGTTTCAAAGCTGTGTAAAACCGGATAAACATTGGCATTATCGTATGTTTTAACGCTTATACTCTGCCAATGCAGCAGATTCAGCATATCTTCGCTATTGCCGCATTCAAACACCCTGTATTTAGGGCCGCGCCCATCAAGGCCAATGTCGCCTATTGCACTATACGCCTGCACGCAGCTTTGAGGAAGCTCTATCCCCCATTTGGACTTTATTAGCTCCTGCGGGCTCCGCGCGTTATGTCTAATTGACGCATAGGTTATAACAAGCGCGACTATGAGCAATATCGGTATAAGGCACAGCGCCCTTTTTATCGTTATGTGCATAGCTTTCCTCCTCCTTTGTATCGTCGTTGCCGTGTCTATTTCCCCTTGTCCATCCTTTAATTAAAGCATACCGCAAAAGCACAGGCGATGTCATCATTATACATGACAATATTAACACAAGAAATTCATTTTATACATTAACAAATCGTAAATAATGCCTGTTCCATCGGTTGACAGGTGCAGTTTAATGGAATAAACTGTACAGGTCAAGGGCAAAAGCCCAATTTTTCGGAGGCGTAAAATGAACGAACTGCTTTCTCCCTCTGCCCGCACATGGGCGGAAATAGACATGGCCGCGCTGAAGCACAATTATGAGATCGCGCGTGCCACGGGCAAAAAGGTAATGTGTGTTATAAAGGCCGATGCTTACGGCCACGGCGCCGTGCGCTGCGGGCGCTATCTTGAAAAGTGCGGCGCGGATGCATTCGCGGTGGCCTGCCTTAGCGAAGCGCTGGAGCTTCGTAAGGGCGGCATAACCAAAACAATACTCATACTGGGCTATACTTCCCACGAATATGCAAAGGTGCTTGCCGATAACGACATCACCCAAACCCTTGTGGACGAGAGCCACGCCCTTGAGCTGAACGAGGCCGCAAAGGCCGCCAACGTTACCGTTAAGGGCCACATAAAGCTTGATACCGGCATGAGCCGCGCGGGCCTTTTTGCGCAGGGACACGATGCCGCCATGAAGGCCGCCGAAGCTGCCGAGCGCATGAGCAAGCTTTCAAACGTTAAGGTAACGGGTATGTACACGCATTTCTGCGTTGCCGATACTCCCGATCAGGACGAGTTCACGGCATGGCAGCTTGAAAACTACAAAACCGTTATGAACTACCTTACCGAAAAGGGTCTCCGTCCCGAAACCTGCCACACCAGCAACTCCGCCGGCATACTCTATCATCCCGAAACGCAGATAGATATGGTGCGCGAAGGCGTTATACTTTACGGCATGTATCCCGACAGCATGCCCCAGTACGGCCCGCTCAAGCCCGTTATGACGCTCAAGAGCCACGTTTCCCAGGTGCGCGACTTCCCCGCCGGTGCAACCGTGAGCTACGGCCGCACCTTCAAAGGGGACAAGCCCTTCACCACAGCCGTTGTGTTGGCAGGCTATGCGGACGGTTACCCCCGCCGCCTTTCCAACAACACCACCGTTACAATAAACGGCGTGCGTTATCCGCAGGCAGGCCGCATATGCATGGATATGTGCATGGTGCTTGCCGATAAGGATAAGGTCAAGCGCGGCGACGAAGTGACCCTCATCGGCGGCAACTCCATTTCTTGGGAAGATGCCGCGCAGAAGGTCGGCACGATAAACTATGAACTCACCTGCCTCGTTACCAACCGCGTACCCAGGGTGTACGTAAACGAGGACTAATAAAGCAATTTCACTTGAAAGGAGGCGGCACAGATGTGGTTATGGATATTGCTTATAGTTGCCCTTATTGCTGCTGCCTTCATATTCACAGTATCGTGGATGCTTGTAAAGCTTGTCATCACGCCCAAGCGTTCCTCGCTTGAGGAGGTTGAGCAGCTTGAAATAGAGCGCAGCAACTTTGCCCCGGGCGAAATGGCCGCAATGGTTCCCGATGAGGAGGGCAGCATTATCGCGCGCGACGGCGTGCGGCTGGACTACTGCTGGTACAGGGCGGCTGAGCCTACCGATAAGGTATGCGTGCTGGCGCATGGTTTTTGGGTGCGGCGCGAATCGGAATTGAAATACGCCCGCATATATATGCAGCGCGGCTACGACGTTCTGCTTTATCATCAGCGCAACAGCGGCACGTCCGAAGGCAAATACTGCACCATGGGCTATCTTGAGCGGCACGATCTGGCGGCGCTTGTTGCCCTTGCCCGCCGCGATAAGGGATACCCCGAAAAGCCGTGTACCGTTGGCGTGCATGGGGATTCCATGGGCGGCGCAACTGTGCTTTTGTGCGGCCTTGGGGAAAACCCGCCGGACTTTGTGGTCGCGGACTGCCCGTTTGCCAATCTGCACGATCAGCTTATGTATAACGTTGGTTCAATGAAGCATTTGCCCTCGTGGCCGTTTGAAGGGCCTGCGGAGTGGATACTGCGCGCGCGGGCGGGCTTTGGCTATGCGGACGTATCGCCGCTTGACGAACTCAAACGCGCGGACGGCGCACCAGAGCTTCCGGTGCTGTTCATACACGGCACGGCGGATAGGCTGATACCGTATGATAATACGCTAAGGCTTTATGACGCCAAGCGCGGCAAAAAGGCGCTTTACATCTGCCCCGGCGCGGGCCATGTGCGCAGCATAAGCACGGACCGCGAAAAGTATTACGCCGTGGTCAACGAATTTCTTGATAAATATGGTTTTTAAGCCCCTGCGGCGCAAAACCACGCATTTTATAATAAAACGCTAAGGAGAGACACCGATGAAAAAACTGTTTATCAGCGCGGATATAGAAGGTACCGCGGGCATAGTTAACTGGGACGAGACCGAGCGCTCCGTTCCGCATGATTATGACTACTTTGCCAACCAGATGACCCGCGAGGTCGCCGCCGCCTGCGAAGGCGCGCATGACGCGGGCGTGGAAGAAATAGTGGTCAAGGATGCGCACGACAGCGCGCGCAATCTGAACCCCGCAAAGCTGCCCGAATACACCCGCGTATACCGCGGCTGGGCGCGCCATCCGTATTCCATGATGTTCGGCCTTGACGAAACGTTTGACGGCGTGGTTTTCACCGGCTATCACAGCGCCGCGCAGATGAACTGCAACCCCCTTTCCCACACCATGAATCTTCAGAACAACTATGTTAAGGTAAATGGCATCATCGCGCCCGAGCTTATGCTCAATTCCCTCATCGCAAGCTCCCTCAGCGTGCC
>CAVDFM010000086.1:0-9140 GCA_963608365.1 bacterium
GATTTAAAAACCATCGCCGCTCAGCCCTGGGCAAACAGATAATCACTCTTTCATTCAATGGCGCCCGAAATTCTTTTCGGGCGCCGCTTATTTATGCAGTATAAATATGATGAAAATAGATTTTTATTATTGGGGAAGCATGTGCCCGATTTCAAATGAAATCATAGCCCGATTGGGGAAATATAAAGATGAGTTTGATATTCATCTCCATGATTTTACGCACGACCCGTCCGTTGCAAAGCGTGAAAGAATCTTTTTCCCGTTTATGACGGTAATTGACGGCGTGCATAGGTTTTATAAGCCCATTTCAGATAAATTCATAAATGTCCTCCTTGCCGACGGCATGCCCGAGGAAGCACCGTACCTGCCGCAGCTTAGCGCATGCGAACGCGCCTGCACGATAGAGCCGATAACAGGCGCTAACTATTCCGCTGCTTCCCGCTGCACCGGGCGCGAATGCTGCGAAAAGCGTGAATGTAAGTCAATGATGTATTCTGCCGTTCCGGACGGCATAATGGGCTTTATGAATACCGAAAACGGCTTACTTCTCGGCGGCGCAGAATATTATCCTTCCGTATTAGTCCCTTACGATATTCCTAAGGGAAACGATATTGCCTTCATCACCTGCGTCTATATGTCCGGCGGGCAATATGATTATAAAAGCGCACCGCTCAGGGCGCTTGAACAGCATCTTGCGCAAACTTATAAGAAAGCCATTGTTATTTCCGATGAAGTAGGAGTTTTCCCAAACGGCGACATGGCCTTCTTCCTCCGCAACGGATATGGCGACAACGGCGTTATTTTTGAGGATGGCTACTGCAAGCTGCACCTGCTTTCAAAGGAATTATAATAGTTCAAATCCCGCTCATCTGCTGCATTTCGCGCTTCAGTGTTTTCAAAATATGCTTTTCAAGGCGGGAAATATAGCTTTGGGATATTCCCATCATGTCAGCTACCTGCTTCTGCGTCAGCTCGCTGCGCCCGCCAAGGCCGAAACGCAGCTCCATTATGCGCTTCTCCCGCGGGTTCAGTCTGTTCATGGCAATGTTCAGCAGCTCCTTATCCACCTCATCCTCAATGTCCCGGCAAACAAGGTCGTTATCCGTGCCGAGTATGTCCGAAAGCAGCAGCTCATTGCCGTCCCAGTCTATGTTCAGCGGCTCATCAAGCGAAACTTCCATCTTCAGCTTGCTGCTGCGCCGCAAGTGCATCAATATCTCGTTTTCTATGCATCGCGAAGCATACGTCGCAAGCTTTATCTTCTTTTCTGCATCGAATGTGTTCACGGCCTTTATAAGCCCTATCGCGCCTATCGATATAAGATCCTCTATATTCACGCCAGTGTTCTCAAATTTGCGCGCAATGTATACCACCAGCCTTAAATTGCGCTCTATCAGCACGCGGCGCATGCTTTCGTCCCCCGCCGCAAGCGCGCCTATGCATTCCGCCTCCTCCTGCTTGCTCAGCGGCGGCGGCAGCGCCTCGCCGGAGTTCACATAATGCACTGGCATGCCAAGCCCAAGCGCGCAGTATATTCTCTCAATTATTCCGCGTATCAGTTCCCTTGCTTTGTTTAATATGTTCATAGGCTCTCCTTTGCTATATGATATGGCACAATGGCCTCCGCTCCGCTTATGGGGTCAGCGCTTATCGCAAGTAATGCGTCCGTATCCGCGCCGTCTATGCGCATTCTGTCAGGCTTCAGCGCGTATATTATCCCCCGCCCACTTATGGTGGATAGCGGCACGGGTATGCGTGCTTCGCTCAGCAGCGCCGGAATGTGCGCTATCACCACCGCCGCGCCCGTTACAGGCTCCGTCAAAAAGCAGCCTGAATCCCTGAGCGCGCATAGTTCGTACTCCGCGCCGTCTATGCTTACATAAAGCCGCGCCATGCCCGCCGCAAGCGCCCTGCGCAATCGGTAACGCCGCACAAGCCTTGGCATGAATACGGCTGCCGCGCCGCTTATCAGCAGCATGCGCATATACTTTGGCAGCAGTACCGCGCCGCCATAGTCCGCGCCGCCCAGCGCATATGCCGCGCCGCCCGCAAGCCACGCGCTTATAAGCACCGCCGCGGCGTTTTCCGCATATTGGCGGATGCTTTGCGGCCTTATGAACAGCGCAAGCACAAGTCCAAGAGCCACCTTTGCGCCGAAGCTCCACAGCGCCGGCAGGCTCAGCGCAGCTATCGCATACGCGCAGCCTGTCGCCCCGAACGCCGCCGTGCGCCGCAGGCTGCACGGCCTGCCCACAAGTGCCGCCGCCATGCGCAGCACGAGCATATCCATCAAAAGATTGTCCAGCGCATACAGCTCTATATACATGCACATCACCCGCGTATACATTACCATATGCATGCTTTTCATCGTGTAGAACAACCGCAGAGACAATGCGGCAATGTTGTCGATTTAATCACGGCATAGCAAAACGGCGGCCTTTGTGGCCGCCGTACAATGCTTTTTTATCAGTGTGTCGTTATATATTCTATTATGTCCCGCGCGGCGTATTTGTTTATCTCCCGCCGCTGGCATGAATGCATATGCTCGCGCTCCGCCTCGCTTGAAAGCAGCTTTACCGCCGCCGCGGCATTCTCCGCCGCGTTGCGCCCGCTCAGCGAAAGCCCGTGCTTAACGAAGAAGCGCACGTTTTCTTCCTCCCATCCAGGCAGCGGGGACATATGCACAAGCGCTATCTCCTTGACCGCTGCCTCTGTCGAGCTTAGTCCGCCGGGCTTGCTTATCAGCACGTCCGCCGCATCCATATATTCTGATACGCGCGTTGTGTACCCTGTGGCAAACATTCGGCATTTGCCGCCGTATTTCTTTTCAAGCTCCGTGCGCAACTCGTCATTAGTGCCGCATAGCGCAACTATCGCCGTATCTTGGGGCATCATAGGCAGCAGCCGCTCCGTCAGCTCCTTCACGTTGCCGAATCCCATGCTGCCCGTCATCATCATAAGTATGGGCACGTCCTGCGGCAGGCCGAGTCTTTCGCGCGCGGTGCGCTTATCCGTTTTTGTTATTTTGTTTTCCGATACTGGTATGCCGCTTGGAATATACAGCCTGTTTGGCGCCTTCTTTTCATAATCCGCCACTATGTCCTTATGCGGCACGAAGTATGCGTCAAGGCAGGTATCGCTCACAAATGTTGTGTAGCAATAGTCCGTCGCCACGAAATAGCCCTTGAACGGCATTCCCCAGTTTCTCAGGTAGCTCATAGCCTCCGCCGCGAAAACATGCGTAGCCACTATCGTATCCACGCCGTTTATGCTGCAGAATTTGGCTATTCTGTCCGCAAAGCCCGCGCTTTCATAGTATATTGCCGATTGATACGGCCCGTCCGCCATGCGCTCGGCTATGCGTTCCCCTGTTTTGAATATGCGCGGGTTATACAGCGCGCTTTTTACATGTATCTGCTTTATTCGTTCGGATCTGCGCGGTGAATCAAACATAAGCGTATCGGCTATTATTGCGCTTATACCGCGCGCCTCCGCCTGCTCCATCAGCGCCTTTGCCGCGCTGTTATGCCCTTCGCCGTTGTTGCTGGATAATATCAGCAGCTTCACTTATTCTGTCCTCCCTGCCTTGAGCGCATCCGCTTATACAGCCGCACGAGCCGCGGCCGATTATATCGCTGTATCATTATAAACGGGATATTCGATAAACCGTAAAGCACCGTCGCCACTATGCTCAGCCATCCCGTCATTGTAATAAGCAGCACCGGGCTTATTACAAGCAGCGCCCAATGCACCGCCTCCGCCACGCAGGTTTCCCGCGCAAGCAGTTCAAAATGCGCGCCGGATACATCTCCTCCTACGCTTTTGCGCACGGTTTTATTTTGGGCGAAAGCAAATTTGCTCTTGTCAGGCATTTTGTCTTTCCATTTGGCAATGCCCAGCTTTTCGTAAACCTTGCCGTCCTTTTCCCATGCATACGGCGCATATGGGAATTTTTCCGGATCGAACTTTGCGCGCGGCAGTTTTTCGCCCAAAATATGCGCAAGTATGCCTATTATCCCCGCCGTTACAACGAACGCCACAACATTAAGCAATAATTCCTTCATAGTATAATACCACCCCTTATGCAATGGATTATACAATTACGCCCCGTTATAAACCAGACGGTCAAGATTGATAAAGCGTGAAATAATTGTGAATGTACGCAAAAAGGAGCCTTTACGGCTCCTTTAATATGCTTTGTCCGCTTATTCCCCGCGGTTCCTGAGGAAGCTGGGAAGATCCAGATTGTTCTTCTCCTTGGGGTTATACTCGGTCTTGTTCAGGTCCTTGCGCGTAACATGCGGGGTCACTTCCTCGCCATCGGGCAGGGGAGCGGAGTATTCCGGCTTCCTCGTGCGGCGCTCGTACCACACTTCGGGTTCCTTCTGCTCGCTGCGCTGCGCCTTCATGGAGCCTATCGTCTGGCGGACGGAGTTTTCGGGCTTTTTATCAACCACCTGATCCGCGCCTTCAAAGCCGGTGGCTATAACGGTTATGCGTATTGCATCGCCCAGCTCGTCGTCTATGCCCGCGCCGAATATGATATTCGCGCCGGGGTCGGCAAAGTTGCGGATAAATTCGGAAGCTTCGTTCACTTCCTTCAGGCCCATCTGCGGGCCGCCGGTGATATTGATTATCAATCCGCGCGCGCCGTTTATGCTGGTTTCGAGCAGGCTGCTTTCAACGGCCTGCTTCGCGGCCTCTATGCCGCGGTTTTCGCCGGAGGCCATGCCTATGCCCATGTGCGCCATGCCGCGCTCGCGCATTATGGTGCGTATATCCGCAAAGTCAAGGTTGACTATGCCGGGCTGGGAAATAAGATCGCTTATGCCTTGAATACCCTGGCGCAGCACGTCGTCCGCAATGCAGAACGCCTCGGTAAACGTCACGTTGTTCACCGTATCAAGCAGCCTGTCGTTAGGGATTATTATAAGCGTATCAACGTTTTCCTTCAGGTTGGTTATGCCGTTTATGGCGTTGTTCATCCTTACCTTGCCTTCAAAACCGAAAGGCTTGGTAACTACGCCTATCGTCAATATGCCCAGCTCCTTTGCGCATGCGGCAACTATCGGCGCGGCGCCCGTGCCGGTGCCGCCGCCCATGCCCGCGGTTATGAACACAAGGTCGCTATCCTTAATGGCTTCGGTTATGGCTTCGCGGCTTTCTTCCGCTGCCTTGCGGCCCATTTCCGGGTCTGCTCCCGCGCCCAGTCCCTTTGTGGCCTTTTCGCCAATCTGAACCTTTTGCCCTGCGCGGGAATGATAGAGCGCCTGCTTATCGGTGTTTACCGAAATGAACTCCACTCCCTTCAGGCCGTATTGTATCATGCGGTTCACGGCGTTGTTGCCCGCGCCGCCCACGCCAACCACCTTCAGTTGTGCAGGCTGGCTGCTTTCAAAATCCAGTCCAAACGGCATATATCATGTCCTCCTCATTATTTGAATAAGTCTATCAGCTTTTTGAATACGTTTTTACCCGGCCTTGCCCCCTCAAGCCTGCCGGCATTGTCCTCATCCGATGCATGCATCACGAAATCCATAACGGAAAACGCGCTTGCATAGTTTGGCGAGGACAGCCTTGGCATCCACGGCATCCTTACCTGAACGCTTGTGCCAAGTTCCTTTTCCATAAATTCGCAGCAGCCGCGCATCAGCGTTACCCCGCCGCCGCTCATATAAACCGGCAGCTTAGGCGTTATCTCCACGCCCATTTCGCCAAGCGCTTCCTTTATCAGCCGGCAAAGCTCGCGCGTGCGCTCTTCTATTATATACTGTATCGCTTCATGCTCAACATACATCATCCCCCCGCCGGGAACGCGTATAGTGTCTATACTGTCCTGATAATCAAGGGAATAAACATATCTGCGCTTAACGGTCTCCGCTACTGCTTCCTTTATGCCTATGCCATAGCCAAGGTCTGACGTAAAGTGCGCCCCGCCGACGGCTATTGTACGCATGTCCATAAGCGCCGCGTTTTTAACCAGCGAAACGTCCGTATGCGTAGCGCCCGAATCGATAAGCACCGCGCCTTCGCTGCGCTCGTTTTCGGGAATTACGAAAACCCCTTCGCTCAACGGAACGGCAATGTACATGTCCGCATCAAGCCCAACGCGCAGCAGCGCGTCGCTCACAAGCTGCTTAAAACGGTTGTCCACATAAAGGTGGGATACCTTTGCCGAAAAGCCTTCCGCCATAACGCCTATAGGCATGTCCGCCCTTACGGCGCCCTGCACGGTGAACTCCACAGGCGTTGAATGGATAAGCGAATATCCGTCCGGCGCCGCAAAGTCAAGCGAGGCATTTATAACGTCGTCTATATCCCTGTGCGTTATGCGCCGCTGCTTGCCCTTGAAGTCCACTTCGCCCTGCTGCAGAATAAGCTTTGTAAACGGCGCGGGAACGCCAACGGATATATCGCGCACCCTGTGCCGCGCCTCCGCCTCTGCCGCGCCAAGCGCATCAATAATTGCGTCCGCAAGCTGCTGCTCGTCCTCGAACGCGCCGTGCTTATAGCCCGGGTATTCCTTTATGCCCGCGCCCTGCACAAGTATATTATCCCGCCCGTCCGTACCGCAGATAAGGCAGATGACCTTTGAACTGCCGATATCGAGTATTGCCGTGTTCTGACCCATTCTGCCTCCTTTGCCGTATTAGTCGAGCCGCCTTTATATAGCTGTTAACAGCATACCACAAGCGCGCCCGCTTTCGCAATATTATTTGCACCTAAATGTATAAAAGTTACGTTTAGGCAACATATTTCCCATACCCTGCCATTATCCGGAGAATGCGTCCGTCGGCCCGGGCGTGCGCATTGGCGTATCCTCGGGTGCGGACGTTACGCTCGGCTGCGCCGTCGCGTTCGGGTCGGGCGTAGCGTTCGGGTCAGGCGTAATATTCGGATCCGCAGTAACTTCCGGCGTTGCGACAACTATGGGTTCCGCCGTCTTTTCCGGCGAATACACGGGGTCGCCCTGCGCGGAAAGGTCAAGCGTGCCGTCCGTATCATAGCCCATTGATCTAAGCGTTGGCAAAACGGTCTTAAAATCGGCCAGTTTTTCTTCTGCCCTGTCCGGCTGACCAAGGTGTATCCTTACGCCGGAGGCCGTTTCCATATTTATGCTCAGCGGGTTGCCAAGGTCTATTCTGGTTATCTCCTTTTCAAGCCCCGCGGAATATACGGCCTCAAGCAGGCTTATCATTGTGCGGGAGTTGAAGTCCGATTCTTCGCCAAGCCTTTGGTTAACGTGATAACCGCTGCTGCCCATGCCCGATATCTGTATAAGCCCCGAATAGTCCGCGCGTGCGCCTATATAAAGCACATATCCGTCCTTATCTATTACCGCCTGCGCATTCATGCCCACAAGCACCGCCGCTTCCTCGCGCTCAGTTATGTTCACAACCAGCTTGTCCGGATACACGCGGGTAACAACGGCGGAGGCTATATATGCATTCTGCTCCATTCGGTTTTCCGCCTCGTCAATGCGTTCAAGCCACATATGCTTGCCCACGCTCAGTCCGGATGCGCGTATAAGCTCTTCCGCATCGTAATGCGTGCAGCCATATATCTCTATGCTGTCCACAATAAGCATAAAATATGTCAGCACCGCCGCAGCCACGAGCATTACCGCCGCCGTTATCAAAACGGCCAGCTTTATTATCTTCTTTCTTCTTTGGCGCGTGCGCTTTTCCTTCTCGGTCAGCTTCTTTTTGCGCCTTGCGTCCGCGCGCTTGGCCTCGCCCACGGTGCGCTTCTTTTTCTTTGGTTTTGGTTCTTCCTCGTCCTCTTCCGCTTCAAAAAACGGCTCATCCGCAAACGGGTCGGCGTTTTCTTCCCGCTCCGCATCCGCTTCGTCTTCGCCGTCCGTTTCCTCTTCCTCGGCTTCCGGCTCGGCAGTATCTTCCGTTTCTTCGGTATCTATATCGTCTGTGCTGTCCGCTGCGTCCGTTTCTTCGTACACATTCTCATATTCGGCGGGTTCATTGGCCGTTATCTGTTCTTCTTCGTATTCTTCCGCTTCCGGCTCATCGTCCCGCTTGAAGGGTCTCAAATTAAGCCTGTGGCTTCCTTCGGCCGTCTTTTCGCGCCATGGCTCGTTTCCTTCGCCCTTCACAGCATCAGCTTTCCTTTCGTATTATTTGCGCGCCCAGTGCATTGAGCGTTTCATGCAGTTTGTCATACCCGCGGTCTATCAGTTCCGCGTGGTCTATTATCGTTTCGCCTTCCGCCGCAAGGCCCGCAAGCAGCATCGCCGCGCCCCCGCGCAGGTCCCATGCCTTCACCCTTGCGCCCGTCAGCTTATCAACGCCGCGTATTATAGCCGTTCTGTCCTTTTGCGTAAAGCTTGCGCCCATGCGCCCCAGTTCCGCCGCGTGGCGATAGCGGTTTTCAAACACGTTTTCAACGATCACGCTCGTTCCCCTTGCAATGGTGCACAGCGCAAAAAGCTGCGCCTGCATATCCGTTGGAAAGCCGGGGTACGGCATTGTTTCTATGCGGCTTATTTCGTTTGGCCTGTCGGGCGAACTTATGTGCAGCGTACCTTCGCCCGCAGTTATTACGGAACCCGCTTCCTTCAGCTTTGCCGCAATGCTGCCTATGTGTTCCATATTAACGTTTGTCAGCGTAAGCTCGCCGCCGGTTATCGCCGCGGCAGTCATAAGCGTGCCGGCAACTATCCTGTCAGGTATTATGCGGTGCGTTGTCTTTTTCTCTGCTGCGGCGCCCCCATGGATGGTTATGGTCGAGCTGCCCGCGCCTTCAACTTTATATCCAAGCTCGTTCAAAAACAGCGCCAGATCGTCTATTTCGGGCTCTCTTGCCGCATTGGATACGGTGGTTGTTCCCTCCGCACACGCTGCGGCCATCATAATGTTTTCCGTCGCGCCCACGCTTGGGTAGTCCAAATGTATATCCGCGCCCTTCAGCCGCCTGCCTTCGCATATTATCAGCCCGCGCTCTTCGCGCACGTCCGCACCCAGCATCATAAGCCCCTTCAGATGCAGATCTATCGGCCTGTGGCCTATTTCGCATCCGCCGGGGAATGTGCATACCGCCCGCCCGAAGCGCCCCAGCAGCGGCCCAAGCATGAATATACTCGACCGTATTTCCTTGCTGATGCTCTGCGGCATTATGCAGCGTTC
>CAVDFM010000087.1:0-1405 GCA_963608365.1 bacterium
TTTATCATTATAAACGTATTTGCGTTGATAATCAGGGTCTGTGATAATATCATTAGCATCCACTAAAGTTTTCAATTCTTGGAGTGATAAGTTCATTAAATGAGTATGTACCGTAAACCGTTCTAAACCTGACTCTTGCATAATCTCACCGCCATAACTTTAAATTGATAAGCTGAAAATCAGCTTATTTGTCACTATTTGTCATTATAAACGATTGGCTAAGGAAAATCAATGCACGAGCAAGACATAAAATTCCGCAGCTGAAAATTTATGTGCACTAGCTCTTTTAATCTTCCATCCTCAAACCCGAGCACAAAGCATGCCGTGGTGGAGATGGGGCCATCGAGCGTGGTGGCACTTTGCCTGTCCGGCGCGGAATGCCTGAACAAATAGATGGTTTTCATGAATTATGCATCCTTAGCTGTGTAGTTAATGTCCGCCGCATCGTTTATGCTTTCCTGCAGCAGCGCAAGGAAACGCCCGGCATGTGCGCCGTCCATCTGCGTATGATGAAACTGGAAGGACAGCGGAAGCGTGGCCCTGAATAGGCCGCGGCGGTATTTGCCCCATATAAGGAACGGATTGTTGAAAATGCCGCTGTTCATGCCAACCGCGCCATCTATTTCGGTATCCACTATCGCGGATGTACCTATTACCATATGTTCCGTCAAGTCATGGTTTTGACAGCTTTGTGCCACCTTCCGCGTAAGGGCAAGATAATCGCGGTTGAATTGGGCAATGTCAGCCGAAAACGGCACATCGCAGGAACTAACTTCGCCACGGCTGTTCTTTACTATTGTATTCACGGCCAGCGCATCGTAATGAAGAAGCTCTTTGCCAACGGGCAGCATATAGAATTCCTTCACGCCGCATGCCGCCTTGCCTATGCACCAGCACAGCAGCATATTGAACTTAAACCCATGTCTGCGGCAGGCGCGGAGTATCGGCGTTACGTCAAGCGTTTTGAAGAACGTTACCATCGGGTTCGGCGCATTCATCCATAGTTTGTATGCTTCCGCGCGGGCAGTCATGGCGGGGTCTACCGATATTGGCTTCATTGCGTTCTCTTTTTATCCTCCTTTATGTTAAAGCATATCAGGCAAAAAGAAAAGCCAAAGTTGGCCCTCTGATTGCAAAACATTAACTAACTAATGTGCGTTAGGATGAATATAATATCCGTTTGGGCGAAAAATGTCAATAAGTTTTTTAATTTGCTTTATCGTAGCCCCACGCGGCGGAATGTGGTAAAATAAACCTAATTGTATGGAGGATAAGCATATGGAACTTGTTTATGATTATATGAAGAACGATGAACTCAGGCATCAGCTTAACGCGCTCACAAGGAAAACGTTCGGCTTTGATTTTGAAAAGTGGGTCACGAACGGCTATTATGAGGGCGACTACA
>CAVDFM010000087.1:1415-9064 GCA_963608365.1 bacterium
ACTACATCCCGTATTCGTTTGTTGAAAATGGGAAGATGCTTTCAAACGTTTCCGCCAACAGGATGCATTTTATGCAGAACGGCGTGGAACGCAGCTATATTCAGATAGGCACCGTTATGACGGACGAAGCATACCGACGCAAGGGCCTTGCAAGGCGGCTTATAGAGCACGTTGTGGCAGAATATAAGGATATGTGCGACGGTATATATCTTTTTGCCAACCTTGAAGCGCTCGGGTTTTACAGAAAAACGGGCTTTTCAGAAGACGTTACGGAGTATCGCTGCACGCTGAAGCCGAACATGATAACCAAAGCCGCAAACGGCGGCGCGTTCACAAAAGCGGGGGAGGGCATGAAGCAAAAGTATATCTCCGCCGTAAGGAACGCCGCGCCTAATGCCGCGCTCGATCAGCTGAACCGCTTCGGCTTGCAGATGTTCTATACCGCAGATATGGGCAGCGTATTCTATGCGGGTGATATTGACTGCTTTGCCGTAATGGAGCAGGATGGCGGCGCGCTGACGCTGCAAAGCGTTATATGCCCAAACAAAATATCGCTCCGTGATGTGCTGCCGCGAATAAACGCAGAGTACGATAGCCTTACGCTCGGCTTCACGCCGGTAGCGGAGGATGCGGACATGTTTGATTTTGCTGCATATGACGGCGCGGATGATTACCGCCTGTTTTATATTGGGGACAAGCTGAAAAGCATAGGGGAGCAAAAGCTGCTTTTTCCCGAAATGTCCCATGCGTAACGCAATTTTACATATAGTACACTTTTTATACGGTGCGCTTTTGCGGCGGTTTATGGTATAATGCGGCAGGAAAGGACGGATATGCGCATGGCGGGATACGTTGTCGGCATAGGCGCGGCCAATTTGGACGTGCATGGGCGCAGCATAAACAGCATAAAACTGAGGGATTCAAACCCCGGCAGGCTTAATATGTCCGCAGGCGGCGTAACAAGGAATATACTTGAAAACATGAGCCGTCTGGGCATGAATGTGCAGCTTATAAGCGCCGTGGGCACGGATGTTTTCGGCGAAAGAATAATGGAAAGCTGCGCAGCGGCCGGCATAGGCACTACGCATGTGCTGCGGCTGAACGGGGAAACAAGCTCCAGCTATATTGCAATGCTGGATGATAACGGCGATATGCTGCTGGGCATGAGCGATATGCGCATACTAAAAAAGCTCAGCGCGGAGTATATCCGTAAAAATGCCGAACTTATAGCCAATGCGGACGCCGTGATAATAGACGGCTGCCTTGCGGAGGAAACCATAGATGAGATACTGAACGTTGCGGGCGGCGCAAAGGTATTTGCCGACCCTGTGTCCACGGCATATGCACGTACCATAGCCAAATTTACGAACAGACTGCATCTTGTTAAGCCTAACCTTATGGAGCTTGAAGTGCTCAGCGGCATTAAGGCGGAAACGGACGCGGAGATAATCGCCGCGGCGGGCGCCGTGCTTGCGCGCGGAACAGATGCCGTTGCGGTAAGCCTTGGCAAACGCGGCTGCTACTATGCGGACAAAAGCGGGGAAAGCTTCTTTGCCGCGCTTAAACCGATTGATGCAATGGCGAATGCCACAGGCGCGGGGGATGCGTTCATGGCGGGGCTTGTGAGCGGCATAGTGCGCGGAATGAACAAGCGGGATAGCGTGAACTATGCGCTTGCAGCGGGCATAGCGGCCATAATGAGCGAAAAAACAATAAATGAAAACATGAGCGATGCACTCATAAGAAATATTATAGAAAAATACAGCTAAAGGGAGGACAAACTTTTATGGAACTGAACAAATATATTGACATTCAGCCGGAAATAGCCGAGGCGCTTACGGAAAACCTGCCCGTGGTCGCGCTTGAAAGTACGATACTGAGCCACGGTATGCCGTATCCCGAAAACCTTGACTTTGCGGCGGAAGTGGAGCGAGTTGTGCGCAGCGAAGGCGCCATTCCCGCAACAATGGCGATAGTCGGCGGCCGGGTGAAGATAGGCCTTACCAAGGATGAACTTGAGCTGATGTGCAAAGCGGAAAACGTCGGCAAGGTGAGCCGCCGCGATTTTGCCATTTATGTTGCCGAAGGGCGCGACGGCGCAACAACAGTTGCCAGCACAATGATGTGCTGCGCGTATGCGGGCATACAAGTGTTTGCAACCGGCGGTATAGGCGGCGTGCATAGGCATGGCGAGGTCACTATGGACGTTTCTGCCGATCTGCAGGAGCTTGCGCATACCAACGTGGCGGTCGTCTGCGCGGGCGCGAAGCAAATACTGGATATAGGCCGCACGCTTGAATATCTTGAAACCATGGGTGTGCCCGTTATAGGTAACGGCACAAGCGATTTCCCCGCGTTCTATTGCCGCAAGAGCGGCTACGGCGTGGACTATGCCGCCAAGGATGAAGCGGACATTGCCAAGCTTATCCATACCAAGCAGGAATTGGGCCTGAAGGGCGGCATGCTGATAGGCAACCCCATACCCGAAGAATATGCCATGGATTTTGACGACATGGAAGAAGTTATACAAAAGGCGCTTGTTAAGGCGGACGAGGCCGGCGTGCACGGCAAGAACATAACGCCGTTCCTGCTTGCGAGCATAAAGGACATAACCGGCGGCAAGGCATTCGAGGCCAACGTGAAACTGGCGCTTAACAACGCCCGCTGCGCGGCAAAAATAGCCAAGGCGCTGAGCGATATGGAGTAAATAAAAAAGGCGGCATGAGCCGCCTTTTTTATTTACTTAATTACAGTCCCATTTCCTCTTTGACTTCCTTGAAGCACTTGACGGCAAATTCAAGGTCTTCCTTGCTATGCCCTGCGGAGACCTGCGTGCGGATGCGCGCCTTGCCCATGGGCACAACGGGGTAGCAGAAGCCTATTACATACACGCCCTTTTCAAGCATACGCGCGGCAAATTCCTGCGCGGTGCGGGCATCGTAAAGCATAACGGGCACTATCGGATGCGTGCCGGGTAGTACGTCGAAGCCAAGCTTGCCGAGCTCGCTGCGGAAGAAGGCCGTGTTTTCGTGTACCTTGTCGCGAAGGGCGGTGGAGGCGGTGAGCATCTCCAGCACCTTCAGGCTGGCGGCGCATATCGCCGGGGCAAGCGCATTGCTGAAAAGATACGGCCTGCTGCGCTGCCTGAGCAGGTCTATTATTTCCTTCTTTGCGCAGGTGTAGCCGCCGCTCGCTCCGCCAAGGGCCTTGCCAAGCGTGCCGGTAACTATGTCCACGCGGCCCATAACGCCGCATGCTTCCGCCGTGCCGCGGCCGTGTTCGCCCATGAAGCCCACGGCGTGGGAATCATCCACCATTACGAGCGCACCGTATTCATCAGCCAGATCGCATATGGCGGGGAGATTGGCAATGTAGCCATCCATGCTGAACACGCCGTCGGTAGCTATAAGCTTTATGCGGCAATCCTTTGCGGCCTCAAGCTGAGCCTTAAGATCGGCCATGTCATTGTTCTTGTAGCGGAAGCGCTTGGCCTTGCAGAGGCGGATGCCGTCTATTATGCTGGCATGGTTCAGTTCGTCTGATATTATGGCATCCTCTGCGCCGAGAAGCGTTTCAAACAGGCCGCCGTTTGCATCGAAGCAGGAGGAATAAAGTATGCAGTCCTCTGTGCCAACGAACTCGGCAAGCTTCTTTTCAAGTTGCTTGTGTATGTCCTGCGTGCCGCAGATGAAGCGAACGCTGGAAAGGCCGAAGCCCCATTTGTCGTAGCTTTCCTTGGCCGCTTCAATAAGCTCCTTATTGTTGGAAAGGCCAAGATAGTTGTTGGCGCACATGTTCAGCACGCCGTGCGTGGTGGTGGTGTCTATACGGGCGCGCTGCTCGGTGGTAATGATGCGCTCGTCCTTGTACGTTCCCGCCTCGCGGATGCCTTCAAGCTCCTTTGTGTAGATCTCGTATGCGTTCTTCATTGTGCTTTGCTCCTACTTTTTATTTCTCCCAGGAAAGTATTACCTTTCCGGAATGGCCGCTGTTCATGGCTTCAAAGCCCTTTTCAAATTCCGTGTAATGATAGCGGTGTGTTATTATGGGGGTCAGGTCAAGGCCCGCCTGTATCATGGCTATCATCTTGTACCAGGTTTCAAACATCTTCCTGCCATAAATGCCCTGTATGTTAAGTCCCTTGAATATAACGTCGTTCCAGTCTATTACGGTACCGGGGCCGGCTATGCCGAGCAGAGCCACTTTGCCGCCGTTGCGCATGGACTTGAGCAGCTGATTGAGCGCATTGCCGTTGCCGCTCATTTCAAGGCCAACGTCAAAGCCTTCGACCATCCTGTGCGCAGCCATTGCATCCTCAAGCTTTTCATGGGTCAGATTCACCGTTGCGGTGGCGCCCATCTGCTTTGCTATGTTGAGCCTATAATCATTTACGTCGGTCACTATTATGTTGCGTGCGCCGTTCTGGCGGCAGATGCCGACGGCCATCATGCCTATGGGGCCTGCGCCGGTTATGAGCACGTCTTCGCCGACAACGTCGAACATGGTGGCGGTGTGCGTGGCGTTGCCGTATGCGTCAAAGAAGGAGATTATGTCCTCCGGAATATCGTCCGGCATAAGTATAACGTTGGTCTTGGGTATGCAGACATATTTCGCAAACGCGCCCTGCCTGTCTACGCCAACGCCCTTGGTCTCCTTGCACCATTGGCCGTTGCCCGCGCGGCAGTTGCGGCAATGTCCGCATACTATGTGCCCTTCGCCCGATACTATATCGCCGACCTTATATTCGGTAACGCCCGGGCCGAGCGCGGCAATTTCGCCAACGTATTCGTGGCCTATTACCATTGGCGGATTGATATGCTGCTGGCTCCACGGGTCCCAGTTGTAAATATGCACATCTGTGCCGCATATGGCAGTTTTGTGTATTTTGATAAGCACCTCGCCTATTCCCGGCTCGGGAACGGGTACCTGGGTAAGAATAAGTCCTTTCGCACGCTCCGGTTTAACAAGCGCATCCATCATTTTCTGCATACCATAAACCTCGCTATAAATTATTTTGTAGATGTGTTACCGCGCTGTCCACGCTGTACAGACATATTATACGGCCTTATCCGTCCAAAATCAATGGCATATATAAATAAAAGGCCAAATACAGCTAAAATGCTGCTTTGACCTGTTTGCTGCAAATATACTCGTGTGTTTGAAATGCGGACAAACTCCGCGTGGCCTTATTTGAAATACATGTGTGTCAGTTCGGCGGACTTGTTGACCAGCGAATATTCGCCGTTCTGGCTTACGAGTGCATAACCTTCGCTGAACGGTTCTGCCGTATCGAACTGCGGCTGTATTACGTATTCGCCGGAGGTGCTTATGTATCCCCAAAGACCTGTTTCGTCATCAAGCACGGCAGCGAGCCCGTTTGAGAAAGAGCGCGCGTCGCGGTACTTATTGGCGATTTCAAGCGAGCCGCGCGTGTCTATATATCCCCATTTGCCGTCCAGCTGCACCGCGGCATATCCGCCCACGAAGCTGAGCCCGTCCTGATAGCGGGTTTTATAGGCCGTCTGCGCCTTGCTGTTGAAATAATAAACCTCGCTGCCGTCGCGTATAAGGGCATAGCCTTCGCTGTATGCCGTGCCGTATTGCTTGGAGGACAGCGTGGCTATCTTTTCGCCTACCTTATCGATAATATAGCTGTTGCCGCTTGAGGAGCGGGCGAATGCAACGTCCGCGCCGTAGTCGCTCACTTCGCTCCATTTTTGCGATACGGCAATGTCGCCGTTTATGTCTATAAATCCGTATTCGGAGCCGGAACGCGCCATGGCCCTTCCGCAATGAAAATCGCCCACCTCGCGGTAAGTATAGTCTATTATCAGCTTGCCGGTGCGGTCTATATATCCCCATCTGTCACCCGACTCAACGGCGGCCTTATCCTCGCTGAAGCCGCGCACGCTGCCCCATACAGGCTCCACTACCCATGCGCCGGAGCGATTGATAAGCCCCCACATACCGCCCTGCGCGGCAAAGGCGACCTCGCCATCAAACTCATTTGCGTCGGAGAACATAGCTTCAATGACAACTTGGCCCGATGTGTTCTTGTATCCCCACATGCCGCTTTCGGCATAATAGGGTATCAGCCTGCCCGTTGTTGAAGGCTTCGGCGTTTCCGTGGGCTGGGGCGAATCGGAAACGGCAGGGGACTCGTCCGGCAGAGGGCTTTCTGCAGGCTGAGTATTTGCCGGGGCAAATTGCGGGTCGCTCAGCATATTCACTCCGCCTGCATTGTAGCACAGGGCGAATATGCCAACGCCGAGTATTATTGCGCCTATCAATATAAGCTGGGGCCTAAGCATTACGAGCAGAGATTTTTTGCGTGCCATATATTAAATCACCTTATTACTTAAATAATTATACTGAAATTTTATCAGATAACGCCAATAAAATAAAGAGCAAATAAAAACCGGAGCCGTTCTGCGGTTAAGGAACGGCTCCGGACGATAAACTGCCTGCGGCGGGAGGGGGGTCACACAGCAGGCGGGGACCAGCGTGGTTAATCTTTATGCTCTCTGTAAAACTCGTCGTAATCGGCAAGCATTTCCTTGAGCAGCTTGGGTGTATTCAGCCCGTATGGGCAGCGGGATGCGCACGCGCCGCAGCCGCGGCAATCGTCTATCATGTGCATCTTTTTGTGCCACTCGTCGGACATATAAGGCTTATATGGGGAACGGCGGAGCAGGCGGCTCATGCGTGCGGCCTGGGGAATGTCTATTCCGGCAGGGCAGGGCAGACAATATCCACAGCTGCGGCAGAAGTTGCCGCAAAGCTCCTTGCGGTCGCGCTCTATAATGGCCTTTATTTCATCGGTAATGGCAAAGTCACCCGCGTTTTCAAGCGACAGCCATTCGTCCAACTCTTCTTCGGTCTGTATTCCCCAAATGGGAACGACGTTATCGTATTGCTTGATGAAGTTCATGCAGGCCTTTGCGTTGTTAAGCAGGCCGCCCGCAAGTCCCTTCATGGCGATGAAGCCCATGTCCGCTTCTTTGCAGCGGCGCGCCAGGTCAATTTCCTCGGCCGTGCCGATATAGCTGAAGGGGAACTGCATCGTTTCAAACAGGCCGCTGTCTATGCAGCTTTGGGCAAGCTTGAGCCGATGGTTGGTTATGCCTATGTGGCGGATGTAGCCCTTTTTCTTGGCTTCAAGCGCGGCGGCATAGGGGCCGTTTTCATCGTCCGGCGTGGGCATGGCGGCGGGATTATGGAACTGGAACAGGTCTATATAATCCGTTTTCAGCATACGCAAGCTGTTTTCGATATGGGCCGTAACGGTGGCCTTGTCCTTCCCGCCGGACTTGGTGGAAATGACTATATCGTGCCTAACATCGCTGAGCGCAAGCCCAAGCTTCATCTCGCTGTCTGTATACATGTTGGCGGTGTCAAAGTAATTGATGCCGCCGTCGTAAGCCTTTCTCAGCAGCTTTACCGCATCCTCAACGCCGCGCCTCTGCACGGGCAGCGCGCCGAAAGAGCAGGCGGTGACCATCAATTCTGTGCGTCCAAGACGAATTTTATCCATGCATCCTCCGTGAATAAAAGTCTACCATGTAACATCTAATAGAATACATCAAGTTGACAAAAAAATCAATACGAAAGAAAAATAAACTCTAAATACGGATAAAGCAAGGGAAATG
>CAVDFM010000088.1:0-9010 GCA_963608365.1 bacterium
GCGGACGGTCTTTATGACCTTGATCTTCTCGGAGCCGACTTCCTTCAGTATGCAGTCGAACTCGGTCTTTTCTTCAACTTCGGCGGCGGGACCGGCGGCGGGGCCAGCAACGGCGACGGCGGCGGTGGCGGATACGCCAAATTCCTCTTCAAGAGCCTTTACCAGGTCGGCCAGCTCAAGAACGGTCATAGCTTTGATATCAGCAATCAGCTGCTCTTTATTCATTATCTTGTTCCTCCTGTGTTATTCTTTGTTCTAACTTGGGATAAATTATTCCGCTGCTTCAGCGGGTGCTGCATCGGAGCCGCCCTTCTGCTCCTGAATCTGGCCAAGAACGATAGCCAGCTTGGAAATGGGGCTCATCATGCTGCCAAGCAGCCTTGCGATAAGCTGCTCTCTGCTGGGCAGATCTGCCAGGGTGTTCATGCCGGCTGCGTCGGTGACTACGCCGTTTATGATACCGCCCTTTATCTCGCACTTCTTCAGCTTCTTGACGGTGTCCTTCAGTATACGCGCGGGCGCTACTGCATCGTCATAACCGAACGCGAAAGCAGAGGGTCCCTTCAGATAGTTGTGGAAGCTTTCGTCCACTCCGTTTGCCTGGGCTGCGCGGTTGACGATGTGGTTCTTCAGAACGACATATTCAACGCCGGCCTTGCGCATTTCGCTGCGCAGGTTGGTTACCTCCTCAACGGTCAGTCCGCGATAGTCGAACACTACAACAGACTGCGCCTTTTCGAGCTTTTCGCGGATCTCTTCGACCTGTTTCGCTTTTACCTCGATATTTGCGGGGTTTGCCATTGGTTTCACCTCCTTACAAAATGAAAATCCTTTGCCTAAGACAAAGGATGAGAGCTTGCTGAATAAGCTTGCATTCACCTCGGCAGGAAATTAAGTCCGCATGGGACACCTGCTGTCTTCGGCCTGTATTTTGATTTCCACGGGGCAGTATACTATACCGCCCCGCAGTTGTCAACGGATTTTTTGAGATTTCTTCTCCTCGCAGCGAGTGCGAGCAGCACTCACTGCGAAATGCGTAAGCATTTTTAGAACTTCATGCTGTTGAACTTGACGCCGGGGCCCATGGTGGTGGAAAGCACCAGGCTCTTGATGTAGGTGCCCTTAGCGGCGGCCGGCTTGGCCTTGATAATGGCATCCATCAGGGTGTTCAGGTTCTCCTGCAGCTTGTCGGCGCCGAAGGAAACCTTGCCCACGGGAACGTGAACGATGGAGGTCTTGTCTACACGATATTCAACCTTACCGGCTTTGATATCGTTGATGGCCTTGGTCACGTCCATGGTAACGGTGCCGCTCTTGGGGTTAGGCATCAAGCCCTTGGGTCCCAGTATACGAGCTATACGGCCGATGGTGCCCATCATGTCCGGAGTAGCTACGCAAACATCGAATCCAAACCAGTTCTCGGTCTGGATCTTCTTTACCAGATCATCGTCGCCCACGAAATCGGCGCCGGCGGCCTCGGCTTCCTTAGCCTTGTCGCCCTTGGCGAAAACCAACACGCGGACGGTCTTGCCGGTACCGTGAGGCAGAACCACGGCGCCGCGGACCTGCTGGTCGGCGTGGCGGGGGTCTACACCCAGGCGGATAGAGGCTTCGACGGTCTCGTCAAACTTGGCCTTGGCGGTGGAGAGCACCGTCTCAATGCCTTCGCGGGGATCGTAAAGCTTCTGCTTTTCGATCAGCTTTATGCTGTCTTGATACTTCTTGCCATGCTTCATATTCTATATTCCTTCCTGTGGTAATAACGGCTTATGCCTCCCACATCTCCTTTAGGCTTGTTCAGTCCTCAACCGTGATACCCATGCTGCGGGCGGTGCCGGCTACCATGCTCATGGCGGCTTCCACGCTGGCGGCGTTAAGGTCGGGCATCTTGATGGTGGCGATCTCCCTTACCTGATCCTTGGTCAGCTTGGCAACCTTCTGGGTGTTGGGGCGGCCGGAAGCGGACTGCAGGCCGCAAGCCTTCTTGATAAGAACGGCCGCGGGGGGAGTCTTGGTCACAAAGGTGTAGGAACGATCCTGGTACACCGTGATGACGACAGGGATAATCATGCCGGCGTCCTTGGCGGTGCGCTCGTTGAACTCCTTGCAGAAGCCCATTATGTTCAGCTGATGCTGACCGAGGGCGGGGCCTACGGGCGGTGCGGGCGTTGCTTTGCCGGCGGGGATCTGAAGCTTCACAAAGCCTGTGATCTTCTTTGCCATTTGAATTTCCTCCTAAAAATAATGTGGTGCGAGCGGCCTCTCCCGCGCTTTTCGGGCGGCCTCCCACTTTATGACAGCCTCCCCTTATAAGAAGGCGCATAAATCATGCTCTAGGCGCAGAGTTGCCGCTGCGCTTTTATTTTGCCCTTTATCAGAGCTTCTGCACCTGGATATAATCCAGTTCCACCGGTGTGTCGCGGTTGAATATGGATACGGTCAGCTTTACCTTCTGCCGTTCCGGATCCAGCGCTTCCACCGTGCCTATGAAGTTTTCCAGCGGACCGTTTACCACGCGCACGCTCTCGCCGACGGAAAGGTCCAGCTCGATGGGGATATACTCCACGCCAAGCTTTGTAACTTCTTCATCGGTAAGGGGCACGGGCTTTGATCCCGGGCCTACGAAGCCCGTAACGCCGCGGGTGTTGCGCACGATGTACCAGGTTTTGTCGTTCATGATCATTTTGATCATAACGTAGCCGGGCAGCATCTTGCGGGTTATCACCTTGCGCTTGCCGTCCTTCATTTCAACTACCTCTTCGGTGGGGTAGCTTATCTCTAAAATCATGTCCTGAAGGCCGCGGTTTTCAACCGTTTTCTCCAGGTCCTCCTTGACCTTGTTCTCGTAGCCCGAATAGGTATGGGCAACGTACCACTTGGCTTCTTCGGCCATGATACTTGCTCCCTAAATTACATCAGGCCCAGCAGCGCGTCCGCAAGGGCGGAAGCATCGCTGCTTTTGCCTGCCAGGTTACCCAGAAGCGTGAAGCCCTGACCGAACAGAAAATCAAGCACGCCTATAACAACGGCGAAAAGCACTATGAACGCAAGTACGGTCGCGGTGTACTTGGCAAGGTCTTTGCCGGTAGGCCATGTAAGCTTTTTCAGTTCGCCCACAACGTCCTTAAAATAACGGCCGATACGCGCGAACAGGTTGGGCTTCTTCTCCTTTTTGGCGGTTTTTACATCGTTTGCCATTTTTATGCTCCTGTCCTTTCGGGCTTACTTAGCTTCCCTGTGAATGGTGTGCTTGCGGCAGAAACGGCAGTACTTGGAGAACTCGATCCTGTCGGGGTCGTTCTTCTTGTTCTTGAAAGTGTTGTAGTTACGCTGCTTGCATTCGGTGCAGGCCAAGGTGACTTTTACGCGCATAGTGGTTATTAGCTCCTCTCAATTTATGCCCTGTCCCAACGCGGGATAAGGCCAATAAAATCCGTTTGTTCGGCCGATACCGAACCTAAATAAACCCCCCAGTCGGGGGTTGCTTAGTTAATGTACCACACCTTTAGGCACTTGTCAACTCAAAAAACGCTTTTAATGCGCAATTTATTCAGATATTCTCGGCTCTTGCGCCCATGCCGCGCCCCGTGGCACAATATGTTGTGCAGGGGAAGTCGGCACCGTCAGACATGAAGGTGTTGCTTGCTGTACGGCGAAAATTCAATACAGCTTATCGCCTATATCTTCTATATCATCGGGATACGATATCACCGCGCCCGTGTCCGCGCTCCAGCCCTTGCGCCCGTCGCCCATATCCTCGAACAGGCAGATTATGACTTCATCCGCGGTTTTGCTCATGCGCATATAGCCCACGAACTCAAGACCGTCGCCGTTCTTGTACGTCAGCGCGCCGTAGCCCTTATCCTCCGCGCTGAAAACAACGTTCAGCAGCTCCCCAGCCGTTACCGGCAGGCAGTCTATTTCAACCTTCCCCGCGAACGAATCCCCGCCGAAAAGGCTGCTTTTATATGTGCCGCTTATGGTGAGCGCGGTCTGCCTGCGCTCGGCAGGGCTGCCGTTTTGCACAAGCGCTGCGTCAATGCGGCGCTCTATGCTGCGCCCCTTCGGCACGGCAAGGTACACAAACGCCAAAATCAGCGCCGCGGCTAATATGATGAATAATGCTTTGAGGTGTGTTCTTTTGCGCTCGTTCATAACTTTCTCCACGTATCCATTATTTCTGTCATGCGGTCGGCGGATGTTATTCTTCATCCTGCTGATTCTTTTCCTTTATGTATCGGCCAACGTTGCGAAATCCACCGACTAAGGACAGCAAGCTGCAAACATAAAAAATCGGATTTTGGTTAACTGCGGCTGAAATGAAGAACAGTATGGTAGATACGAAGGAAAGTATGGCGCAGAATAACCAAGATGGCCCGGAGGACTTATTCATGGCAACAGACATCCTTTCGGTCTTATCATAAATACCTGCGCTTCAACACACCCGCGCAGAGCATTGCGCCGCCTATGAGAAGGAGCGCGAACGCCAGTGTCGCGCCGCTGCCGCTTCCGGTTTGCGGCATGGCATTCGGAGATTCACCGAGCGTGTTCATTATCGATGCAGACACAATGGAGAGCGGAAGCGCCTTCAGCGAAGAGTCGGATTTTATAAAATCGGCAGCGGCGGCGTAATTCTCGGGAACAACGCCGATTTCAACAATGTTCGCATCGTCTTTTATTCCGGCGAACGAAAGTCCGTACCCTTTGTCCCTCAGCAGGGCGGACGCGGTATCGCGTGCCGCGAGCAACTCGTTATAGGAATACTTTGCCGTGCCGAAATAGATGCTGTCGCTGTATTCGGCGCTGATATGCGAAAGCATTTTGCCCTGCGCCGCGTCGCGCTTTGCGGCGGTGTCGGCGCAGCGTTCGGTAATCAGAACGCACAGCTTGTTGCAGGAAGCATCGATATATGCTCCAGCGTACTCATCGGGGTACTTGTCGCCGAAAGCCGAAAGCAGTTCGTTATAGGCGGCGTTGGCATCGCGCACACCGTCCGCAAGTACAGGAATGGCCATAAATGCGGATAGCATCAGTATCAATGCGGTGATTGTAAATTTTTTCATAATAACCCTCCCATATTTATTTGTTAACACTGCTAAAACATTTTCCGTCCGTTTATACTTTAAGCTTAACATAAAACCACGGGCTTTTCAATAGAAACCCGTGGTTTTTGGCTAATTTTTCTCCCCATACCCACCCTTTCCGTCATGCGGTCGGCGCCCGGGAATGCTGTGTGCAAGTGTGCGCCGTGTATTGTGCGCTGTTACGGGCATTTTTGTAAAGGTCTGCGCTGTGCCCCGACCCGCAGCAAGCTGTCGCCGGCTCATTCTCAGCCGGCAGAGATAGCGCCCGCCCCGCGTGGCAGAAAAACCAAAGTTGTTAAAATATTACACTTATTTAAGCGTGGTATTCCAGTTCAGCTTCTGTATGGCCGCGTCAAGCTGCCTAAGCTGCTTCGACTTCGCATCAACCGTTTTCTGCATGGCCGTAACGTCCACGGTGGAAAGTATCTTTATCTCCGTTTTGGAATAACGGTCTATGCGCTGGCTGGCCTGCTGCAAAAAGTCCCGCAGTATGCTAAGTTCAAGCGAAAGCGCGTCCCGCTTTGCAAGCAGCGCCGTAAGCGTCTGCCCTTCGAACACGGTAGCCGCGTTGGTCAGGTTTATGCGGCGGATGAGCGCTTCATATGCTTCGCATTCCGCGCCGAGCAGCTCGATAAGCCTGAGCGGATCCTCCGCGGGCGTTTCGCCCTCCTGCACCTTGGCGTTGTCGTTCAGGCGGGAATGCAGCTGCGATATCCGCGTTTTTATGTCCGCGCGCATCTGCAAAGCCTCCGCAAGGGACATTTCCTCGTTTATGCCGCTCAGTTCATCCATAACGGCGTTGGTGTTTATATCCATGTGGTTCACCCCATATAAGTTGATATTTATATTATATCATACAAATTCGGCATTTGCCGCAATTTTATGGGGTTGACAGAAATGTGCGCGGGATGCTATCATATCCGCAGCAAAAGAATATATGCCTTATCAAGAGTGGTTGAGGGACGGGCCCTATGAAACCCGGCAACCTGCGTGCGCGCAAGGTGCCAATTCCCGCGGCATTAGCCGAAAGATGAGCGATGGAATCTTCGTCTCGTTTTTCGCGGGGCGTTTTATTTTGCCTTGAAAAGCAAAATGGACGCATCCTGCGGAGCAGCTGCGTTTTGATGGGCAGACTATATGAAACGGAGGTTCATTTTTTGTGAAGAAGCTTTTTACGTCTGAATCGGTGACCGAGGGACATCCCGATAAGGTTTGCGATATTCTCAGCGACAGCGTGCTGGACGCGCACCTTGCGCAGGACCCGTACTCCCGCGTGGCGTGCGAATGCGCGGCGACGACCGGCCTTGTGCTGGTGATGGGCGAAATAACGTCCAAGGCGCAGGTGGACATAGCGTCACTTGTGCGCTCCACCGTGAACGAAATAGGCTATACGGATAATTCCACCGGCTTTTCGGGCGACAGCTGCGCGGTGCTGGTATCGCTGGACAAGCAGTCGGGCGATATTGCCATGGGCGTGGATAAATCGCTTGAGGCTAAGGAAGGCGCCGAGGCGGACATGACAACCGGCGCGGGCGATCAGGGCATGATGTTTGGCTACGCAACGGACGAAACGGAAGAGTATATGCCCCTGCCCATATATCTGGCCCATGCGCTTACACGCAGGCTGGCGGCGTACCGCAAGGGCGGCGCGGACTTCATAAAGCCGGACGGCAAGGCGCAGGTGAGCGTTGTTTACGAAAACGGCACGCCCGTGAGCGTGGACACCGTGCTCGTTTCCACGCAGCACAGCGCGGACGCAACGCAGGCCATGCTGAAGGACGCCATTTATAACGAGGTTATAAAGCCCGTTATCCCCAAGGAGCTGCTTGCAAGCGACGCGCGCATTCTGGTCAACCCGACAGGGCGCTTCGTAATAGGCGGCCCGCACGGGGACAGCGGCCTGACCGGACGCAAGATAATAGTTGACACATACGGCGGCTTTGCGCGCCACGGCGGCGGAGCCTTCAGCGGCAAGGACCCCACCAAGGTTGACCGCAGCGCAGCCTATGCCGCGCGCTACATTGCCAAGAATATAGTTGCCGCCGGCCTTGCCAAGCGCTGCGAATTGCAGCTGGCTTACGCGATAGGCGTGGCGGAGCCCGTATCCGTATTTATAGACACGTTCGGCACGGGCACAGTGGACGAGGATAAGCTGCTTGCCGCCGTGCGCCGCAGCTTCGACCTTAGGCCGGAGGCCATAATCCGCGCGCTCGATCTCCGCCGGCCCATATACCGCCGCACCGCGTCCTACGGTCACTTCGGCGATCCTGCCATGCCGTGGGAGCAGCTTGACCTTGCCGAAAAGCTGAAGGCCGCGCTGTAAGCCGCCCATTGCCGGACGCGCATGAATATTTTTGCACGTTCGGCAAAAAAACTGTTGACACAAATACGCACCATTGTGTATAATAACCCTTGCCGTGAGATTTACGTGCTCGGTTCGTCTAGTGGCCTAGGACACCGCCCTCTCACGGCGGGAACAGGGGTTCGACTCCCCTACCGGGTACCAAAAAGCTCCCAATTCGGGAGCTTTTTTCTTGTATTGTTAGTAACGGGTTAGTAGTAGGGATGAAAGCTGCGGCCGAGTTCCGGTGAACATTACTAAACCCGGCATAACCAAAGACCGGCAACAGATGCTTTGACAAATGTCTGCCGGAGGAAACCGACAGGCGCATTGTGGATGCGACAGCGGATGTGAATATGTGTTATTTTGAGCATGTATATGGAGAAAGTAACATCTATATAATTGCACAATAAAGCACAAAACTGACGATAGCATAAGCAGTCGTCAGTTTTTTTTGTATGGATATTCCCGCGGCAAATCATAATACCGATCGATGACTTGCTTCTGATATTGCGGGGTCGTCCGCGCTGCCGTATTTAAAGCGGCTTATCCTATGGCTTTATGAATTTCCGCTGCATTATGCGTCTATAACACTGCCGCAGAATTCGCAGCGGCCCTTTGCGTCCGGCACAACAACCGCGCCGCAGAAGGGACATTTCACGCTGGCCTTGGGCGCGTTTGCCGCGGCGATGTTTTCGTGCACGGTGGTGCGGATGTGGGTCAGCGCATCCACTATCTCCTGCCCGAGCTTTTCATATTCGCAGTAATCTATGCTCTTGCGCGGGTCAACGCTCGAACGATTGTATGTGTTCACAATAACGTTGTTTATTTCAACCGTTTTGCTGTTCAGGCGGAAACGTATTTCGTTGAAATACGGATTGTTAACGTTGATTATAACATTGAACGTGTATGTGAAGCGATAACGCGCGGGAATGTAGCTGACGTCCTTGCCGTCCTTATCCTTTTGCTTCAGCTCCGTTCGGCTTTCGTCCACGTCTATGCGGCAGCCCGTAACGTCTGCAAAGTCCATAACGTCCGGATTTGCATCCGCAAGGCTGCGCGCGCTTGTAACCATGAACTTGCACGCGTCGTCATCAAGCAAAACTTTAACGTTGTCGCCCAGCGCGCGGGTCACATGGAACGCGGCAACGGCGGATTTGTTGTTTTCGCGGTAGTCGAGCTGCTGCTTTATTTCTTCAACGGTGCTTTGGCGGCGCTCTGAAAACCAGGGGGAAAGCTTGGCGGCGCAGTTCTTGCAAAGGTTGCCGTCCTCAAGCTTTTTGTTGCCGAGGAAGCCTATTTTTTCGCCGCATACATCGCAATATTTCTTATCAAAAAATCCCATTGTGTCCACCTGAACTTATGCTGCGTTCTGCGTGGCGTCCGCCTTGGAATTGAGTACCGCGCCGTAAATATACAGCCCGGGAACAACAAGCCCTGAAACGAAGCTCATCGCGCTGAATTCGCCGCTGTTGACCAAATCAAGAATGGCGGCAAGGATGCTGAACGCAACCACGACCGCGCCCCAAACTATGCATTTCTTGGAATTTTCGCTGCTGTTGCAGTGCTTTACGCCCTTAATACC
>CAVDFM010000089.1:0-5015 GCA_963608365.1 bacterium
ATTTGATACATCGGCCGAATATGAGCTGAACGGATATATTGCGGATATAACCAATAGAGCTAAAGTCGGCAGCGAGGAAGGACGGTATCCATTCATAGATGAGATGCTTGCTTTCAGCAGATATATAAAGGCATTGGATAATGAGGACACGGCGTTTGTTTTTCTGCTGAGGGATACGTTGATACCGTATATAGACATGGTAAACGATGCGGCGTTCGGCAAAGGCAAGGCATACCCCCTGCTGATTGGCAGGCGCTTCTTTGAATTGCTTAGCGGCGAGATGGGTTTTGACGATAAAATACGCGGAATAATAATAGATGCTCTTGAGCAAGGAGCGGCCGACTTTGAACAGCTTTGGAAATACTGCCGTGAAAGAATGGCTGCGCTGTACGATGAAGTACCGGCAGTAAAGCAAACTATACAAGGCATGCTTTTATCCATACATGCAAAGAAGATAATAATAGCTGAATCGGGCGTACATGGCACTATACCGCTTTTCCTTATGGCGGCGGATGAAAGGGCGGAAATGCGCATGTACACAGCGGCGCCTTTCCTTTATCCTATATTCAAAGATATTTGTTATACACCAAAATACGAGAATAATCGCCTGTTTGAAACCGTTGCGTGCCAAGACGGTCTGTTTCAGCTTTCTGAATACAAAAACGGCAGCTTCTTTGTTAACGAAACTGCCGATGAGAAACTTAAAGCGAAGGCTTTAGACGAATTGAGATACATTATTTCATAAGCCTTTGCGCCAGAATACCCGCGCCTATAAGCCCGGCGCTGTTGCCAAAGCGGGCGCTGTGGACGTTTACGTCAAAACCGGGGGCAGCCAGCTCGCTTACCTTTGACGTGACCATGTTGAATACATTCTTATCTTCCATTATGCCGCCGCCTATTATCATGCAGGCAGGGTTGAATATGTGTATAAGCGAGGCCAAACCTTCGGCCACCTGCTTAGCCCAGCCGTCAACAAGGGCATATACGTCGCCGCGATCAAGCTGAGAGGCTATTACGCGCCCGTCGCAAATGGAGGCATCCATGGCCTTTGCCTGCTCAACCAAACGGGTGACGCTTGCAATGTTTTCATAGTATTCGCCGTTCATGTACATCATGCCGAATTCGCCGGCGGACCAGTTTGCACCATGGTATACCGCGCCGTCGCGAACTATCGCGCCGCCTACGCATGTGCCGTAAGTAAGACAGAGTACGTCAGCGTTGACATTGGCGCCCAGCGCGGCTGATTCGGCAATGGCCATGCAGTTAGCGTCGTTTTCCACAGCCACCGGCACGCCAAACGCACTAAATTCGTTTTTTAGATTTTTACCGGTATAGCCTGGTATAAGGTGAGGTGGGTCGTATATTATTTCGCCCGTGTCACAGTTGACCTGCCCGCGGGTGCATACGCCTATCGCGTCCATATTGGTAATGCTTCCGCATACATTTCGTATGCGCTCAAGCAATGCGTCCGCACCGTCCTGCCCACAGGTGGGGAATGAGGACACATATTTCAGAATACCGTCTTCGTATATACCGTGCTTTACGAATGTTCCGCCTATGTCAAATACCGCAGCTTTCATTTACAGATAACCTTAACCTTTCTTTTTATGCACACAGTATACCATATAAAAGAAGAAAATCACACCCTGTTATAAAATTGGTAGCAAAAGAGTTTGCACGCTGTATTGACAATATTAGGCGAGCGTGATATGCTTTGTACAACTTAATTAACATGGTGTTAATAAACGCGGAATGCGTGATGCACCACATTATAGGCGAATTTAAAGTTTTGCGGGATTCTCGCAGAAATATTATAAAACAGAGAGGAAAACCAAGATGAAGAAGATCCTTGCTATCGTACTTTGCCTGGTGATGGTCCTCGGCGTAGTTGGCTGCCAGTCCAATACTCCCGCCACTACCGACGAACCCCAGCAGACCAACGATAACAACACACCCGCCAACACCGATGCCCCTCAGACTTCCGGTGAGCCGGCAGAGGAAAGCCCCTATGTAGAGGACGCTACCTTCCGCTATCTGTATCCTTCGGAGATCTCCACGCTGAACTATCTGGCGACGAGCTCCACCGTAGACTTCAAGCCCGCGTCCAACCTTGTTGACACGTTGATAGAGTATGACCAGTACGGCGTTGTGAAGCCCTGCCTTGCGACCAGCTGGGAAACCTCTGACGACGGTCTTGTTTGGACATTCCATCTTCGCGAAGGCGTGAAGTGGTATGACTGCGAGCTGAATGAGTATGCCGACGTTACCGCCGACGACTTCGTTTTCGGCGCTGAGTGGATACTGACCCCCGCCAACGAATCCGATAACGTGGATACCCTTGCAAACGTTATAGTGAACGCCAAGGAATACTTTGACGGCACCGTGACCGACTTTGCAGAGGTTGGCGTAAAGGCCATTGACGAGCATACCCTCCAGTACACTCTGAAGGATACCTGCCCGTACTTCCTGTCCATGATGACCTATGTTGCTTTTATGCCCGCCAACAGGCAGTTTGTTGAAGAGTGCGGCGAATACTACGGCACCTCCAACGATACCCTGCTTTACAACGGCGCATACTACTGCACCAGCTGGGAACCCCAGAACGAACTGGTGATGGAGCGCAACGACAATTATTGGGATGCCGAGAACGTATCCATAAAGACCGTTTACGGCAAGTACAACGCCGAAGCTGAAGCGCTTGCACCTGAAATGTACCTGCGCGGCGAGATCGACGAAGCTACTATCCCCGTAGAAATACTGGACAGCTGGATGAACGATCCCGAAAAGCAGAACATCGTCCGCCCGAACCGTCCCACTTACGATGCAATGTGGTGGTTCTTCGATTTCGATCCCCATATGGACGAAACCTATGACAACGATGCGTTTAAGACCGCTGTCAACAACCGCGCCTTCCGTCTTTCCATTGTTTATGGTATAGACCGCGTTAAGGCCATGAGCTGCTACGATCCTTACAGCCCGGAAGAATACCTGATGAACACCATCACTCCTCCGAACTTCGTTGCAGTAGACGGTAAGGATTACACCATGACCGGCGAACTCGAGGCCGTTACCGAACAGAATTGGTTCCAGCCTGAAACCGCCCTCCAGTACAAGGAGCAGGCCATGGCCGAACTGAGCGCGCAGGGCGTGACCTTCCCGCTCGTGTTCCCGTATTACTATCGTGTAGACCAGGCTAACCAGGATCTGGTTGCCCAGGTAATCGAGCAGCAGCTCGAAGAGCTCCTTGGCAAGGACTATATCGACATCGTTCCCGTTGCCGGTCCTGCCAACAACTACAACTCCGAAGTCCGTAACGCCGGCAAGTACGGCCTTATGGAAGAAGGCTGGGGTCCTGACTTTGCGGATCCTGTGACCTATGCTGATCCTTGGGGTCTCAGCTGGAGCTACAACAACCGTTCAATGTGCACTCAGGAAGAGTACCTGACCGGTTACGTTTACACTCAGGAAGACTATGACAACGGCGTTATAGATGATGCCGACTACGTTGGCGCACAGCAGCAGATATACGACAAGATGGTTCAGGAAGCTACCGCCGAGAAGGTAGACCTGGCCAAGCGTTATGAGCTGTTTGCCAAGGCCGAAGCGTGGCTGATAAACGAAGGTATCGTTATACCGTTCCGTGTATTCTCCAATGGCTACGTTGCCAGCAAGCTGACCGTGTTTGATGGTGAATATTCCTCCTTCGGCGTGTCCATCTGGCGCTACAAGGGCAAGCATGTCCTCAAGGATGCCATGAGCCTGACCGATTATCAGGAACAGTTTGCACAGTGGGAGCTTGACCGTGAGGCTGCTCTTGCCGCGGCAGAATAAGACCGAATCATAGACCATATCGCGGAGGCGTGGGGTGTTTTCGCCTCATGCCTCCCGTTGCTTTACGCCATTCTTAGAAAGGAGCCGCTGCTTGCTCACCTTAGCGGCACGCGGATGATGCCCCATGTTGGAATATATCCTAAAGCGCACGGCGGGCGCGATAATATCGCTGTTCGTCGTAATAACGCTGATATTCGTATTGCTGCGCCTTATGCCGATGGAAGGCTATTTCGGCGCGGAGTACGACAAGCTTAGCGAAGAAGTTCGCGCAAGTATGCTGGCAGAAAAAGGGCTGGATCAGCCGATATATGTCCAGCTGTTCAATTTCTATAAAAGCCTGTTTCAGGGCGATCTTGGTAAATCCTGGATATATCGCCCAAATTACCCAATAGTAAAAATACTTGAAAAGAAGATACCATATTCGCTGAAAATAGGCGTAATATCAATGATATTCTCGCTTATAGTAGGCATACCACTCGGCGCTGTGATGGCGCGCTTCAAAGGAAAATTTGCGGATAAGCTCGGCACGGCGTTCATTGCCATTGTCGAGGCGCTCCCTACGGCTGTGTTGATGCTGTTTTTGCAGCTGTTTTTCTCAAGCTGGTTCAATCTATCGCTGCTGTTTGACAAAAACAACTATGCCACATGGGTGCTGCCTATATTCTCCATATCGCTGCTGAGCATATGCTCATACGCAATGTGGATGCGCCGCTATATGATAGATAATATAAACATGGACTATGTAAAGCTTGCGCGCGCAAAGGGCGTGAGCGGCAGCAGGATAATGTTCCGCCATGTGTTCAAAAACGCATTCGTACCCATGGCGCAGTTCCTGCCCGGTTCGGTGCTTTCAACCATAATAGGTTCAATATATATTGAGCACCTTTATTCCATACCCGGAACCGGAAGCCTGCTGATAGACGTTATACAGCTTCAGGACAACACGATGGTTCAGGCGCTGGTGCTCATATATGCCGCGATAGGCATTGCGGGTATGTTCCTTGGGGACGTGCTGATGGCGCTCATCGATCCGCGCATAAGCTTCGTAAAGAAAGGAGACGACCGTTAAAATGGCAGATAAGAAGAAAAAACTCCTTTTCAACAGGCAGATGCGCCGCATAGACGAGCTGGATCAGCACATACAGGAAGGCCTTGCGCTGGAGCAGGCGGATAAAGAGCTGCCT
>CAVDFM010000089.1:5025-8977 GCA_963608365.1 bacterium
GATTATACCGCCGAGCAGATAGCCGCAATAGACCCCAAATGGTTTGAACTGCATGGCTTTAATGAGCAGGATGCCGAACGCACGGCCTATTCAAACTATTCATACTGGGCGAGCACGTTCAAAAACTTCTGGCGAAACAGGGCTGCGCGCGTACTGATAATTGCGCTGATAGCGATAATTGCATTCGCTTTCATTCAGCCGCTGCTGCCCAATCAGCACGATCCCATTACCATAAATAATGACCCCGAAACCGGCATGCACCTCCGTAACCTTGCGCCGTGCAGCGAATACTGGTTCGGAACAAACGCCATAGGTCAGGACCTTTGGGCAAGGGTATGGGCAGGCACGCGCACGTCCATAATAATCGGCCTTGTGGTTGCGCTGAGCGACCTTATATTCGGCGTGATAATAGGCATGGCATGGGGCTACGTAAGGAGTCTTGATAAAGCACTGACGGAGATATATAATGTAATAAGCAATATCCCGCAAACGCTTATATTGATCCTTGTAAGCTATATACTGCGCCCGAGCATGACCACCATAATCATATCCATGTGCATGGTTGGCTGGATGGCCATGGCCCGCTTTATCCGCAATCAGGTCGTTATATTCCGCGACAGGGACTATAATCTGGCATCACGCTGCCTTGGCAGCAGCACGCTGAGGATAGTTATAAAGAACCTGCTGCCGCAGATGGTTTCGGTAATAATGCTGCAAACGTCGCTTGCAATTCCCGGCGCCATAGGTGATGAGGTGTTCCTTACCTATATTGGTCTCGGTATACCCACGTCTCAAGCTTCGCTGGGCAATCTGGTCGAAGCCGGCCGCGTACTGATGATGGACAGCACGCTGAGATATCAGCTTGTATTCCCGGCAGCCGTTGTGGCGTTCATAACCATTGCGTTCTATATCATCGGCAACGCGTTCAGCGATGCGGCCGATCCTAAGAATCACGTTTAAGGAGGCGCAGCATGGAAAACTATTTGGAAAATAAAGAAGTTATTCTTTCCGTAAAAGACCTTAGCGTGCGCTTCAGCCTGAGAGGAAAAAGCCTGCATGCGATACGCGGCGTGAGTTTGGACGTATATAAGGGCGAAAGCCTTGCGATAGTTGGCGAGTCCGGCTCCGGCAAGTCCGTGCTGACCAAGAACTTCATAGGGCTGCTTGACAAAAACGGCACCATTGATAAGGGCGAGATACTTTTTGAGGGAATGGATCTTGCCAAGTTCAAAACCGAACGCGAATGGGCGAAAATACGCGGCAAGAAAATTGCCATGGTAATGCAGGACCCCATGACCAGCCTTAACCCGCTAAAGACTATCGGTTGGCAGATAAGCGAAGCGCTTATATTGAACCGCAGTATGAACCACGCTCAGGCCAAGGCGGAAACGCTGAATATACTGAAGGACGTTGGCATATCGGAGCCTGAAAGGCGCTATAAGCAGTACCCGCATGAGTTTTCGGGCGGCATGAGGCAAAGGGTCGTAATAGCCATAGCTGTTGCATGTTCGCCGGAAATACTGATATGCGATGAACCCACGACAGCGCTTGATGTTACGATACAGGCGCAGATACTTTCGCTTATAAAAGAGCTGTGCCATAAATACGGCATGACTACTATATACATTACGCATGACCTTGGCGTGGTAGCCAACGTGGCGGACAGAATAGCGGTTATGTACGCAGGCGACATAGTTGAAGTAGGTACGAGCGAAGAAGTGTTCTTCGATCCGAAGCATCCGTATACATGGGCGCTTATGTCAAGCCTTCCGCAGCTTGGCGAAAAGGGTCACGAGCTTTACTCCATCAAGGGTACGCCGCCCAAGCTTTTCGGCGTGATACGCGGCGATGCATTCGCCCCGCGTAATCCGCAGGCGCTGAAGATAGATTACATGGTGCGTCCGCCGTACTTCGAGGTTTCGCCCACGCATAAGGCGCGCACATGGCTGCTTGACCCGCGCGCACCCAAGATAGACCCGCCCGAATGCCTGAAGCGGCTGAAGGAACTTGAAAACATAGAAAGCGGTGATATGGATGAGTAACGAAAACGTGGTGATAAAAACGCCGCTTCTGAGCGTAAGGAATATGGACGTTACCTTCGGCAAGGGCAAGAATGCGTTCAAGGCCGTAAACGACGTAAGCTTTGATGTATATCGCGGCGAAACATTCGGCCTGGTAGGCGAATCCGGCTCCGGAAAAACCACGATAGGCCGCGCTATAATTCGCATAAACAAGCTTTCTGCGGGCGAGGTGATATATGACGGCAAACGAATCTCCGGCCAGATAGACCACGAGACTGACCGAGAGGTGATAAAGAATATCCAAATGATATTCCAGGATCCTATGGCCAGCCTTAACGAGCGCGCAAAGGTTGACTATATTGTGAGCGAAGGGCTTACCAACATAAGGCATGACCTGAGCCACGAGGAGATAGAGGAGCGCGTGGCGAAGGCTCTGCTGGATGTTGGTCTGCTGCCTGAGTTTGCAAGCCGCTTCCCGCACGAGTTTTCCGGAGGACAGCGCCAGCGCATAGGTATAGCACGCTGCCTTGTTATGGATCCCGAGTTTATAATAGCGGACGAGCCTATAAGCGCGCTGGACGTATCCATACGCGCGCAGGTGCTGAACCTTATGAGCAAGCTTCAGCAGGAACGCGGGCTGACCTATCTGTTCATAGCGCACGATCTTAGCGTTATGCGCTTCATATGCAACAGGATAGCCGTTATACATAAGGGCGTTATAGTTGAACTTGCGGAGACGGAAGAACTGTTCAAGCATCCGCTGCATCCGTATACGCGCGTTCTGCTTTCCGCCGTGCCGGTACCCAATCCGCACGTTGAGCAGAAGAAAAAGGTGCTTGTATACGATCCGTCGTGCCATAATTATTCGGCAAACGAGCGGCCTATATGGGCGGAGATCGCCCCGGGGCATTTTGTTCGCGGCAGCGAAAGAGAACTGAATGCTTACAGGGAGAAGCTTGCAAAGCGATAATATAACGGAGGAGTAAGAAATGTATCAGACGGCGCCAAAGTCGCAAGCCGACCTGAAATTTCATAATCTAAAGCTGGTGTTCGATCTGATCAAGCAGGAAGGGCCGATTTCACGAGCATCGCTTGCAAAGCGCACGGGACTGAGCCCGACAAGCATGACGCGCATAGTGAACATGTTAAAGCGTATAGGGCTTATATCCGAACACTCCGTCGCGCAGGCGGGCGTTGCGGGCCGGCCGAGCACGCTGCTTGAAATATGCGCGGATGCTGCATATTGTCTGTGTGTTGACGCTATGCCAAACGTAAGCAAGGTAACGCTTGTTGACATGGCGACTAAGCAGGCAGTATACCGCGAGCTGGTCACCGTCAGCGGTACATCATTTGAAACCGTTGCTGATGAGTTGAACGCAATGCTTGGCGAAATGTGCCGCGATGCTGGCATAACCCGTGACAGGATAGCGTGCTGCGGCATGAGCATATCCGGTCACGTTTTGAGGAATGGTTATATTGCTGCATCGAGCCAGATGCAGTGGGCGGACATAGACGGCGTAGGCATACTTGAAAGGGCGCTGGACATGCCGGCGATAGTTGAGAACGACTGCAAGGCGGCATTGCTTGGCGAACAATATCTGCTTTCCTGCGCGGGCGAAAGCACGGCGAATATGGCGTATGTCAAGTTCGGTTGGGCAGGCGTCGGCAGCGCGGCAATGGTGGACGGTATGCTGCTGCGCGGCAGCCGTAATGCAGCAGGTGAAATTGGACACTTTAATTCTCAGCTTGAGGGTCTTTCAGGAGAGAGGTGCGAATTCAAAGGCTGCTTTGAGCACACGATAAGCGAATCCGCCGTGATAGAGCATGCGCGGTCAATAAATCCGGCATGTGCATCGCTTGCGGGTGTAAATAAAGCCATTGCCAATGGAGATGAGCGCATAGTCAAGCTGATGAATGACATATGCGAGTAT
>CAVDFM010000090.1:0-2774 GCA_963608365.1 bacterium
GGCTTGAACTATCTATGAACGTATCGATAGATACTACCGTTGGCGATGAAACTGCGCATATGGATACCATACTGCAAAGAAAATCCGCAAGCGGACAGGACATATCCTATACAAGGGTTGAAAACGTGTCGCTGTATTACGCAAACGGCGCGGTGATACTGGAAAACGGCAAAACGTATAAAATACGCGAAAGCTTTCCGGATTATCCTGCGATGGTAGCTCAGCTTGCGCCGCTGTATCGCGAACTGAAAGCGGAACGCGACGGCAGCAGCTGGACGATAACGGCGGAAGGCGATGTAGCAAAGAAAATATTGACAGCCGTTTTACAGAAAATATCGGACAAAGTGGTGCAGTCCCAGACAGTTCAGGTTCGGGTGCAGCTTGAAGGGCTTAGCGTGAAGCAAATAAGTATTTCGGCGGACGGGATGTTGAACAACGGCCTTGAACTGAGCATGGACGTATCTATGGACAATATTACGACATATGCGAACTTTGATGTTCCGGATGCCGTGGTGGATGCGGCTGCGTCGGTTTCGGACGATCTGCCCGTTATAACCGAGGACGCGCTTACGCTATTTGCGGCGTGGCAGCAATGGAGACAGCAAGAGAATAAAGCTGCCGATATATCGCTCAGTGCGGACTGCGGGCCGGTAGTGGTCGAGCAGAAGCTGAAATTTTACGCCTGCCAATCCATATATTGCATAAGCAAAGATGCGCTGACACTTTATTGGGACGGCGAAAAGACGATAAGGCAGGATGGCAGCGCGGCATCGGACGAAGAGCAGAAGCTTGCCGATACGGCGAAACTGGTGGATATTGCTTACTTGGCGTGCCAGGATGCAAGCTTCACCAAGGACGAACAGCATGGTGTAACGAGTTATACTGTACAGCTTGACAGCAATACTATGCAATCCATTGCGGCGGTGATAGCTCCTGAAAGCAGCAAACTGGACATGACGCTTTCAGGCGGCAGCATAACCGTTCGTATAGCGGAAGGACGCATAAGCGGGCTTTCGTTCGAGTGCGAAGGACATGTTAAAGTGGTCGTGCTTGACGCGAAGGCGACTATATCCGGCAATATAGAGATGAGTGATGATACGATCGAGATTCCTGAAACCGTAAAAGCGGCGCTGCAATAAGGCAGCATGAATCAGCAACGGCACTTAATAAAGTGCCGTTGCTTTTTGCGTTATTGACCCCAAAACAACATAGTAGTATAATGCGAAGACTTTAGTACGGGATAAATGCGGTAAGGAGGGGCCATGACGAAGATGCTTAAATATGCCGTAGACTTTGCGGCACTTGCTATAATTTACTTTGCATGGCTAAAGCCGCGCTGGAAGCGGCAGGGCAAAGCCGTGCTTATTGCAAATACGCTGATGTATCTATATATGTCTGGAGTGCTGTTCGTTACGCTGATGCCTGTTATAACATCGCTGCCGTTTTGTTTTAATCATCCTTATACACCTATGCATATGGTGCCGTTTGAGGATGCGCTGCATGGGCGCGGGGATTTTATGCGGCAGATAATATTGAATGTTATAATGACTGTGCCGTTCGGTTTATTATATCCGCTGTGCAGAAGATGCGCGGGAAAGGAAAGCGGCTTTTTGCGCTGCGTTTTAGCTGCTGTGTTGCTGAGCCTAACAATAGAACTGCTTCAGCCGCTTATAAACGGCGCGCGGAGTGCGGACATAACCGACGTTATAACGAACACAGTTGGCGGGGCGATAGGCTATGCGGCTTATTGTGTGCTGAAGCCGCTGATAAAAGCAGCAAAGGAAGAAGAAGGCAGACATGATGGATGAATTTATTAACCTGACACCGGAAAACGTAGCGGACGAGCATATATGCTGCATAATACGCATGAAGAAAAACCATCCCGGTATAGAGGCAAAGCGTGCATGGCTGGCAGAGAGGCTGAAGGATGGTCATGTTTTTCGCAAGCTTAACGCCAAGGAGTGCGTGTTTATTGAATATGCGCCGCTTGAAAAAGCTTGGGTACCGATAGAGGGAGATAATTATTACTATATCTATTGCCTGTGGGTGCAGGGTGCGCCTAAAGGACACGGCTACGGTAAACAGCTTATGGAATACTGCATTGCGGATGCAAAGGCAAACGGTAAGTCCGGCATATGTATGCTCGGAGCGAATAAGCAGAAGGCATGGCTGTCGGATCAGGAATTTGCCAAGAAGTATGGCTTTGAAACCGTGGATACGGCGGGTGAATATGAACTGCTTGCGCTCAGCTTTGATGGTACGGCGCCGCACTTTGCTGCCTGTGCCAAAATGCAGAAGGTGGATTACAATGGCCTTTTAGTGTACTATGACGATCAATGCCCGTATATTGCCGCGCGGGTGGAAAAGCTGAAGGAATACTGTGAAACAAATGCGATAGATGCGCGATTTGTGCATATTCAAACGCTTGACCAAGCGAAGGCGCTGCCGTGTGTATTCAACAATTGGGCCGTGCTTTACGGCGGAAAGTTCATAACCGTGAACCAGATAGACGGCACATCACTTGAAAAGACAATAAAGCAACAGGCGAAAAAATGAGAGCATAGATTCCATGGCGGCTGCGTTCGCCCAAAAACACCTTGAATATAAAAGCAAGGTGTTTTTACTTAATGACCGGCTTTGCTCGGAATATCCTGCAATTCAAAACGGTATTTCTGCGCGCAGTCAGGGTACTTTTCGTGATCGACTTCGCCTAAAAACATTGCTATCGGCCTTATCCAAAGCGAACCGTCGCCGTACAGTTTTCTGTATATAAC
>CAVDFM010000090.1:2784-8867 GCA_963608365.1 bacterium
GTTTCACTGTGCCGCGCGGTGTCCTCGACCAAATAATAATCGCCCTTAAAGTGGCGGTATATGCGCTTGAGTTTGAGTTCCTGCATCAAAAATGCTCCTTTCAGTAATAATGCCGGGGCATATGCTCCGGCAAAAGCTTACGCGCCTATTCTTACGCGGTAAGCGCATCCACGCGATTGATAAGATCATTCAGCGTATGAATGCTTTCTTCGTCCTCTACTATAAGGTCAAACTCGTCTTCAACCTCAAGTATTATCTCGGTTAGATCAAGTGAATCGATGCGCCTGTCGCAGGGACCTTCCCCAGTTATAGCGCGCGCGATATCCATGATCCGCTCACCATTTGACATAAAACGACCTCCGAATAATTGCTGATAAATAAATATGACGTATTATGCGCAAAAATCACGCAAAGGCAATTCTACTGCAAATACGGGCCATTGTCAAGCAAGTGCATAATATATGGCTTCCATATGGGGCGAAAGTGAAGTATAATACAACATGTTGAATTTTGAAAGGAGCGAGCGATGCAGGGAAAGAAAACGGCTCATAAAAAGGCAAACGAAACGGAAAACGCTAAGGTAACGGCAAGGACCACAGAAAAGGTGATAGTGGATAAAAAACCGCCTGAGGAGAAACAAGAGGAACCAGAAAAGGAAGAAGCACCAAAGAGCGGCAAGGCAAAGCTTATATCCATTTTGTCGGCTATTGTGCTGGCGCTTATACTTATATTCAAACCCGAACTATTGCAGGGAGCGATAAACTCGGTAGCAACGGAAAACGCCAACGGCGTATATGTTGCATTCATAGACGTTGGCCAGGGCGACAGCATATTCCTTCGTTCGCCGAACGGGAAAACAATGCTTGTTGATGCAGGCACGCCGGATTCGTTTGAAAGCATACAGAATGTGCTTGATGAAGAAGGTGTGACTAAGCTGGACGTGGTAGTAATGACACACCCTCACAGCGACCATATGGGTAGCATGAAAAAAGTGATAGATAATTACGACATAGGCACGTTTTACATGCCGGACGCCGTGAACACCACAAGCTCGTTCGATCGCATGCTGAGCTCACTTGAAAAGAAAAAAGTAAAGACAAAGGTGATGTGGGGCAGTGCAAAGACCACGATAAAATGGGACGATGATGTTGAGATGCGTGTGCTTTCACCCATAAAGGGAGCGTATTACCAGGATAACCTTAATGATATGAGCATTGTTATAAAGGTGACCTACGGCGAAACATCGCTGCTGCTCACGGGCGACGCCGAAAGCTATGCGGAGGAGCTGATGATAGCATCCGAAAAAGAGCTGCTGCAGGCGGATGTGCTGAAAATAGGCCATCATGGTTCGTCAACGTCCAGTTCACAGGCATTTCTTGATGCTGTGCAGCCGAAGGCTGTGGTTATATCACTTGGCAAGAACAACGATTACGGCCATCCACACCGGGAAACCATGCAACGGCTTAAAAAGCTGGGAACAGAAATATACCGCACCGATGAACTCGGTACGGTACGGATGCTTTTTACCGAAAGCGAAGTGCGCTTACTCAAGGGGAGCAAATAATTTTTCAAACAGTTCGCGTATTTTATCGGGAGGGAGTTTTTCTTCCGCCCTGTCATATGTCAAAAGCCCGTTGAGCTCGTCCTCAACGTCGCTCAGCTGCGTATAAATGGCAGCGGATAGCCCTTTTGCATAAGCAGGGGCTATTTCTTTTTCGTAAAGGGCACTGAACGCTTCAAACAATGCTTCATCGGTTTTCATGCGCTTGTAGCCAAAGTCTCTGCGGTTAAAGCAATGGCCGTTTATGCGGCGGTTGAAGCCGCCGAATTCGCTCAGAACGACCGGACGGCCAAGTTTATCCGGCGCAAAATCGAAACGCTTGAAATACACATGCAGGCTTTTCACATCGCCCGCGCCTTGGTCGTGCCATCCGCTTGCGTGGTCTATCGTGCGCGTATCATCGAGCGAAAGTATAACGTCGCAGGCTTTTGCCGCGTCAAACTGGCCCCAGCCTTCGTTGAAAGGCACCCACATGGCTATGCATGGGCAATTATAAAGCTGAAGCACCATCTCTTTCAGCTCGGCATAATACTGCGCGCGGCCGTCCGCATTCGCCCTGCCGAAGCGCGCATAGTTGGCTTCACTGTCGCTTATTTCGCCTATCCCGAGCAGGGGGAGGGATATTACGGACGTTTTGTATAGCTCACCGCCGTTTGGCATATCCTGCCATACCAGCATACCCAGCCTGTCGCAGTGGTAGTAAAAGCGCATGGGCTCGATCTTTATATGCTTCCTGAGAGTATTGTAGCCATAGGCCTTCATTGTTAATATGTCGTGTATAAAGGCTTCATCGCTTGGCGCGGTATACAGTCCATCCGGCCAATAGCCCTGGTCCAATACGCCGTTATGAAAATACGGTTTATTGTTCAGCATCAGCCGCGGCGCGCCGTTTGCGTCCGTGCCCACGGAGAATTTTCGCATTGCGAAGTAGCTTTTTACACTGTCATCACCCATGCGCACATCCATATCGTAAAGGTAAGGTGATTCCGGACTCCATGCACGGAAACCTGCCATGCTCATGCGTATGGGTTGATTGGCGACGCCGTAGGCCACAACATCGCCTACGCGAATAACGGTTTCCTTTACTGAATCGGCATAATTGCTGAAAGCGGTTATTTCCACGGCGCTTTGGTCAAAAAGCGGCGTAATGCTCAGTTCTTCGATATATTCTTCACTTACACTTTCAAGCCATACCGTTTGCCATATTCCGCTCTGCGGGGTGTACCATATCCCGCCGCGTTTTGTTTTCTGCTTGCCGCGGGAATGATATGACGTGTCCGAAAAATCGCGCACCTTAACGGTTATAACGTTTTCCTGACGGATATATGGCGTTATATCAAGCGTAAAGGCGGTGTATCCGCCGGCGTGGCTGCCTGCATCGCAGCCGTTTATGTATACCGTGGCTATTTGATCGACCGCGCCGAAGTGCAGCAGCACACGGCCGCGGTTAAAGCCGGATGGAATATCGAAATGCCGCGTATACCAAAGCGACTCGTCCGGATGTACTGTGCGGTTTACGCCCGAAAGCTCACATTCGGGCGAAAAAGGAACGATTATTTCGCCATCCATGGCTTCGGGTACCGCGTCGGCAGGGGTTATTGCATACTGCCACACGCCGTTCAGATTGATATAGCTTTCGCGCCTTAGCTGCGGGCGCGGATATTCGCTGAGTACATTTGCCTTGTCAAGCTTTTCGCCCCATCTTGTTTTCATCTATCGTTCCTCCATTAAAGTTAATATCAATATGGAAAACCGCCGCCGACTTCAAGCACCTGCCCCGTTATGAACGATGCGCTGTCCGATGCAAGAAAAAGCATTGCGCCTGCGACGTCGTCCGCCGTGCCGAGCCTTCCTAATGGCGTGCTGTCTATAAGCTGTTGCCTGTCGGTTTCACTAAATTTAGCCATCATATCCGTATCTATAACGCCGGGGGCGATGCAGTTCACGCGAATGCCGGACGGGCCGAGTTCGCGGCTGAGCGCCTTTGTAAGGCCTATTACGCCGGCTTTTGCCGCGGAATATGCCGCTTCGCAGGAGCCGCCGTATATGCCCCAAACGGAGGACACGTTTATTATGCTTCCGCCGCCGCGGCTGCGCATTGAAGGGAGGGAGGCGTGTATCATGTTGTATACGCCGGTAAGGTCTGTATCTATAACGTGCCGCCATTCATTATATGTCATATCCTCGAGCATTGAATAATGCGCAACACCGGCGTTGGCTATCAATACGTCTATGCCGCCGAGCGCAGAGCATATATATTCGGCCATGCTTTTTGCAGCGGCAGGGTCGGCAATATCGCCCTTGACCGGAACAGCCATTGCGCCAAGTTCCGCCAGCTGCCGCATAAGGTTTTGTATTGCGGCGTCGTTTTCGTGGTAACCCGCGGCTATCTTATAGCCCGCGCGTGCGAAATGCAGCGCCGCGCTTTTGCCTATACCGCGCGAAGCGCCGCTTATCCATACGGTTTTTGCCATTGGATGTCCTCCGTTAAAAGCATTAAAATGCTAAGATAAACAATATCATAAAATCACACATTTTTCCATAGGTCTGTGCACGATCGGCCAAAATTAAGTAACTAATTAAATTGTTTAATTATTCGCTAAAATGCGATATAATATACGATGCTACTCACGGGTAAAGGAGAGAATAATGGAGCAAAAGAAAGCGCGTAAGGCAGGCATAATGGACATTTTGCGAAGCCCCTACGCACATCAGTTTTTCAGAAAGTACAAATGGAGCTATCTTCTGGGCATGGCTATACTTATAGTGATAGACAGCGCGCAGACGGAAGTTCCCCGCATAGTAGGCCAGGTCATAGACGGAATAAAGTATACAACCATTGATGAATCCGGCTTTACGTCTGCTATCGTAAGAATGGCCGTTATAGCTATATTGGTGCTGGCGGGCAGGATAGGGTGGAGATACTGTATATTCGGCGCGGCAAGAAAAATAGAGCGCGATATGCGAAACGATCTTTTCAGCCATCTTAACACGCTGCCGGTATCGTATTTCCATGAGCATAACGCGGGCGAGATAATGGCATACATGACCAATGATATTGAGGCCGTGCGCATGACGTTTGCGGCAACGATAATGATGGGCCTTGATATGATAACCATCGGTGTTACCACGCTGCTGAAGATGATATTCCAAATAGACTTCAGGCTGAGCCTTGTTACGGTTATACCGCTCAGCATGGTCGCTTTCGTAAGCATGTTTGTCGGTAGGGAGATGCATAAGCGCTTCACTAAGCGGCAGGAAGTGTTTGCCAAGGTTTCCGATTTTGTGCAGGAAAAGCTGAGCGGAATAAAGGTGATAAAGGCCTTTGTTCAGGAGGAGAAGGAAATAGCTGCGTTTGAGGCGGTCAACAGCGAATCGCGCACGGCAAACATAAGGGACGCGAAGGTACAGGCGTTCATGTTTCCGTTTATGCATATGATCGCAGGCTGCTCCATGGCGATAGCCATAGCGTACGGCGGGTATATAGCAATACTCGGCCGCATAACCGTGGGCGATTTTTCGGCGTTTGTGCAGTATCTTAATATGCTTGTATGGCCGATAGCATCCATAGGCAGGATAATAAACGTTGTAACGCGCGGCTCAGCCTCGCTGAAACGCGTAGAGAGCGTTTTGCATACTGAATCCGATATAAAGGACGCATTACCTGAAATAGCCACTACGGAACCCGTTAAGGGCGAAATTGAGGCACGCGAGCTTACGTTCCGTTATCCGGGTACGGATAGGGATGTGCTGAAGGATATATCGTTCCATATTGAGCCGGGACAGACGCTCGGCATAGTGGGCCGCACGGGCGCGGGCAAGACCACGCTTGTGAACCTTATGCTAAGGATAATAGATCCGGACAACGATATGCTTTATATCGGCGGCAGGGAGATACATACCATACCGCTGCAAACGCTAAGGGCGGCAACCGGCTATGTTATGCAGGACAACTTCCTGTTTTCCGATACCATACGCAATAACATTGCGTTTGGCAACCATGCCAAGTCGTTTGAGGAGATTCAGCAGGCTGCGAAAATGGCATGCGTGCATGATAATATAGTCGATTTCCCTGACGGATATGAAACTATGGTTGGTGAGCGCGGCGTTTCACTTTCGGGCGGACAGAAGCAAAGAATATCCATTGCGCGCGCGTTGATACTGGATCCGGAAATACTGATACTGGACGATGCGCTTTCCGCAGTTGACACGGACACCGAGGAAAAGATACTTGAAAACCTGAAAACGCTGCGCCATGGCAAGACGAATGTTATTATTGCGCACCGTATTTCAACGCTGCAGAATGCGGACAAGATAATCGTTATCGATGGATCAAGAATAATAGAGGAGGGCAACCACGAAGAACTGGTGGCCCAGGGCGGAATGTATGCGGATCTATACCGCAGGCAGCTGCTTGAAAAGATGAAGAAGGAGGAATACAAGCTGTGAGCATGAGCAAGGCAAAAGAAAAAACGCTCTCGCCAAACCGCCGCCTTCTCAGATACGCGCGGCCGTATATAGG
>CAVDFM010000091.1:0-8805 GCA_963608365.1 bacterium
GCGTGACGGGCGATGGTTATGGGCTTCTCCCAGTTCTTAACTACCGGCTTTATAGCGGGTATGCAGATGGGGGTACGGAACACGGTGCCATCCAGTATGGAACGGATGGTGCCGTTGGGGCTCTTCCACATTTCGGTCAGCTCAGGATATTCCTGCATGCGCTGCTTATTCGGGGTGATGGTGGCGCACTTTACGCCCACACCGTACTTCTTGTTGGCATTGGCGGCATCCACGGTCACCTGGTCCTTGGTGGCGTTGCGGTTGAGCAGGCCAAGGTCATAATACTCGGTCTTCAGATCGACATAGGGAAGTATGAGCTTATCCTTGATCATCTTCCACAGGATTCGCGTCATTTCGTCGCCGTCCATCTCTACCAGAGGGGTCGTCATTTTTATCTTTTCCATGATAATCTCCTTGCTTTCTTAAATATTTTTATTTCAGCCTATGGCTTACGCCTTGCCGTAACCGGCGGCATAGTAATTCATCAGGCAGCCTTCCTGAAGGATAAGCTTTTCATCGGCGGTCAGGCCCTTGCAGTGCAGGGTGATGTCGTTTATCTTGCCATCCTTGGTTATTACCTTGGCGGGAATATCCTCGCAGCCTTCGGCTATCGCCTTGCGCACGCCGGGGACGTATACCCAGTCGCCATCCTCGTAATCGAACGCGACTTCCTTATCCATGGTGAAAGGCACGATACCCCAGTTGATGCAGTTGGAACGATAACGCTTGGTGGCGTATTCGTAGCAGATGTTGGCAAAGCCGCCGAGCACCTTCTGGCAGGATGCGGCCTGCTCACGCGCGGAACCATCGCCGGGCTTGTTGGCAAATACGCAGGAACCAACGCTGGTCTTGGCAGCATCGCCGCCGACCTTGCTCAGCGCTTCGGTCACTTCTTCGGGAGTGTTGCCGGCTTCCCGTGCTTCTTCCAGGGCGCGCACGGCCTTCGCACGGCCAACGTACTCGGGAACGCGGCGGGAAAGTGCAAACTCGGACAGGCCGATGGGGTTGGAACGATAGCTGGAAGTTTCGCCGGAGGGGATCAGCTCATCGGTGGTGGTCACGGGGTCGTGTATAACGGCGCACAGCTTGACAAGCAGGTCTTCCTCAAGATGCGGCATCTGCGGCCAGTCCTTTATGTTGGGACCATAGCGCAGTTCCACGGAAGGATCGGCCTTGCCGAAGCCTTCGTAGCAACGCTTCTCGTATACGCTGCCATCGTACTTATATTCGAACTCAGGCACTTCGTAATCTATATCGGTAGCGGCGGTGATAACGCCCTTGTTGGCGGCAGTCGCGGCTATGGAACGGGCGTCCATGAGCGCAACAGCGGAGATCTGGCCATTGCCGGGCTTGCTGCCTTCGCGGTTGGCGAAGTTACGGGTAGCATGGCGGATGGACAGAGCATTGTTGGCGGGAGTATCGCCGGCGCCGAAGCAGGGGCCGCAGAACGCGGGCTTAAGCACGCAGCCGGCTTCCATCAGCTTTACGGAGGTGCCGTCCCTGGTTATGGCCAGGCTTATGGGAGTGGAGGAAGGATAGACGGACATATTGAAGTAGCCGTTGCCTATGCTCTTGCCGTCCAGTATTGCCGCGGCTTCAACTATGTTTTCATACATACCGCCGGAGCAGCCGACTATAACGCCCTGGTCGCAGGTGACCTTGCCGTTCACTATGTTCCTGCGCAGGTCCATCTTGACCTTGCCGCCAAGCTGCTTGTTGCAGTCGTCCTCTATCTTGGACAGTATGCCTTCGGGATCGGCCTGCAGCTCCTTGATGGTGTAAGCCTTGGAGGGATGGAAGGGCAGCGCTATCATGCACTCTACCTTGGACAGGTCGATGTGCACTACCGCGTCATAATAAGCGCCTTCTTCGGGCTTGAGCTCACGGTAGTCCTCGGGACGGCCGATGGTCTCGTAATACTTCTTGGTGGTTTCATCGGTTTCCCAGATGGAGCTGAGGCAAGAAGTTTCGGTGGTCATAACATCTATACCGATGCGGTAATCGCTGGAAAGCTCCTTCACGCCGGGGCCTACGAACTCAAGAACCTTGTTCTTTACGTCGCCGTTGGGGAACGTGGCCGCAACAAGCGCTATGGCAACGTCCTGCGGGCCTACGCCGCGGCGGGGCTTGCCATCCAGATATACCATAACTACCTGGGGCGCATCCACGTCATAGGTGTTGCTGAGCAGCTGCTTCGCCAGCTCGCCGCCGCCTTCGCCTATGCCCATGGTGCCGTAGCTGCCGTAACGGGTGTGGCTATCGGAACCGAGTATCATCGCGCCGCACTTGGCCAGGCGCTCACGCGCATACTGGTGTATAACGGCCTGGTTGGCGGGAACGTATATTCCGCCGTACTTCTTTGCGGCGGAAAGGCCGAAAGCGTGGTCGTCCTCATTGATGGTGCCGCCAACGGCGCAAAGGCTGTTGTGGCAGTTGGTCATCGCATAAGGAATGGGGAACTCTTTAAGGCCGGAGGCCTTGGCAGTCTGGATTATGCCGACGAAGGTTATGTCGTGCGATACCAGAGCATCGAACTTGATGCGCATTTTTTTCGGGTCAGTACCCTTGTCATGTGCGCGCATGATCTTGTAGGCCATGGTCTTTTCGCGGGCCTGGTCGGGTTCGGCAACGCCTTGGGCTTCAGCCGCAAACACGGGCTTGCCGCCAAGATAATACGCGCCTTTTTTAATCACTTCTACCATTTGACTTTCCTCCCTTTTATGGATGGGTTTTATTGAAAAATTTTTGTTTTTATTGTTCGTACAGGCGATAAAGGAAAATGCTTATCGCCAGCAGATCCGCCGCGCCGCCCGGGCTTATGCGCCTTTTTATGAGCAATGCGTCAAGCTCCTTGGCGCCCTCTATCGAAAAGTTTGAAAGCAGCTGTGCCGCCCGGCTTTTCGTGAATGCGGAGCCGTCCTCGCCTGCGCGGCTGAGCACATTTGTGTCCGTAATGTTCGCCATAAGCGAAAGCAGGGTCATAACATGGGCTTCATTTTCATCCAGCCCGCGCATAAGCGCATCCTTGAGCACCGGATAGCCGTACCGCATCACGCTTGCGAAGCCGCTTTCGGCCTCCCCGCGCACGCCCAGCGCACCGTATGCCCTGAAAACGCGCTGCCCGTTGGTATCTTCGCAGCCGCATTCGCGCTGGCATATGCCGCGCGTCATACGCGCAACCGCCGCGCAAAGCGACGCCGCATCCGCCGTTTCTTCCAGCGCCGCAGCGCGCCCCGCCGCCGCGCAAAGCAGGCCGAGCGAGAACAGCGCGCCTTTATGCGTGTTCACGCCGCCCGTTGCCGCAAACATGGCGCTTTCAGCCTCCATGCCCGGCTTACGCAGCAGAGTAAGCAGCTTTTCTTCGTCCAGCAGCGCATTATCCATGCCTATCCGCGTGAACGTTTCAAAGTACGGCAGCAACGCATCCGCGCTGCGTACAAACAGCGCGCGATCCATGTCGCTATGCGCGCCGCTGTTTGCCCTGTCTACCAGTCCCGGTTTTGGCGTTGCGTCCACTTCCGCTATCAGCGCGCCGTGCGCTATATCAGCTATTCTGCGGCTGATCATCGGCCAAGTCCCATGGCGCGGATATGCTCATATGAGCTTTCCGGCAGCAGCGGCCTGCATTCCTCTATTCTGCCTTCCTTGAGCAGCGCACGCACTCGCGAAGCGCTTATCGGCTCGCCGCCGCTGCATCGGCGCTCTATCACGCGCACATCAATGCCCTTTGGCGGCAATGCTTTCAGCAGAGTATCGTTATACAAAGAGGTGAGCGCATCCGTAGGCTCCATGCCCACATAGCGCGCCGTTATGCCGAGCTCCGGCGCAATATGCCCCGCGAATATATCCGCATCAAGTTCGGCATATGTACGCGAAACATCGGACATTTCCTTGATAAAGTAGCTTGGGAATGTGGCGGCAGATATCATATACGGCCCGCCGCCCTGCACCGCCACGTTGTTAAGCCCCGCGCATGCGGCCTTGGCCATTGCAAGCCTATCCGCAAACGGGAACGCGGAACGGTCCTCCTCCACCACGAATACATACAGCCTTTCGTTTTCTTCGCTTGCCCGCTTAACAAGCTCCATATGCCCAAGCGTAAACGGATTGCAGTTCATTACTATTGCAGCCGCTTCGCCGTCAAACACCTTTGCCGCCTTGCAGAAGCGGCGCAGGCCGGCCTTATCACTGTCGAGCAATATCGCCTTTTCGGCCCTGCCTACGGTATAAAACGAAAGGCTTGTGAAAATAGCTTCGTTTTCAGGCTTTGTGAATATGAATACATGGCGGCGGCCAAGCTCCGCAAGCTGCTGCCTAAGATGCGTCATAAGCATCCCTATCAGCCCTTCGCCCCGCATATCTTCGCGCGCGGCTATGCATTTGATCACATTGCCTTCGAATCCACCGCCAGCGACCAGCTCTCCGTCCGCAAACACACCGGCGTAGTATTCAAGATTATCCAGCTTTAGGCCAAACGAATGCAGAAAGTCTTCCGCCTGTTTTCTGCATGAAGAAAGCGAAAGGGGCATCGGACTTATCTGCATATCGTTAAAGTTCAAAGCTGTTCTCCTTTACTGCGGCTTATTATGCCGTCTATGGCGTTAACCAGTTCGCTTATGCTATGCGTGCGGTTGCGGGCGCATGCCGCGCCGGGCATATTGCACAGCAGGCATCTTCTCATTTCAAAGCCAACGCTTTCGCGGCTTATCGGCCCATCCAGGCCTATAACGTCGATATCATACAGCCTGCCGAGCTCGTTTGCATCCTCTATGGCGCACATGGCCTTTTTCAGTTCGGAAGCATCCATCTTCACCAGATAGAAGCTTTCCGGCCCGCTCATAAGCTCCCGCTGTTCGTTATAGGCCACCTTATCGCCAAGCGCACGGCTTATTTCCGCGCAGCCATGTGCGAATATGTAGCGGCTACTATCGTTCAGCTTTTCGGGGCCCGGCATATTTACCGTAAAGGATACGAGCGGCAACCGCCACTGCGCAATGAGCGTCTGCTGGCGCGCAACGCGCTCATCGCGGGAGCGGAGAAGCTGCTCAAGAGTGATACCGTCCATCAATCGCAGATCTCGTGTACCTCGTCTATAACCGTGCCGTCGGGAGCGGTTACGAGAGCGACTACCTTTTCGCCGAAGGGCAGTGCGTCGGGCTTGCCGACTACCGCTTCCGCGTCAGCCTTCAGCTGCTCTATGGTAGTGAGGGTTATACCGGCCTTGGTAAGGGTTTCGGCAACGTCGGGGCGGGCCGGATTTACGGCAACGCCGGCATCGGTCACCAGCACATCGCAATTCGCGCCGTCCGTGCAAAGGGTGCTTACCTTATCGACCACGCAGGGTATACGGCCGCGGATGAGCGGGCTTACTATAACGGTAAGCTTTGCGCCGGCAGCGGTATCGGGATGGCCGCCTATTGCGCCGCGGATTATACCATCGGAACCGACGAGCACGTTTACGTTGAAAGAGGTGTCTATTTCAAGCGCGGAAAGTATTACCACGTCAAGCTGATTGATCGCGGCAGCGCGGTCGAACGGGCTTGCATAGGTAACGCCGTCTATCTCATGATGCTTGGGATTGCAGCGCAGCGAGGAAGCGGCCTGCATATCGAAGTCCTGCACGTCAAGCAGATTCTCTATAAGGCCCTGCTCATGCAGCTTTACAATCTGGCCGGTTATACCGCCAAGAGCGAAGCGGGCCTTTACGCCCTGCTCCACCATGGCGTCCGCCAGGAAGCGGGTGACCGCCAGTGAAGCGCCGCCAGTACCGGTCTGCAGGCTCATGCCATTCTTGAAGTAGCCGGACTTTATGACAACTTCGGCAGCCTTTTCAGCTATCATCAGATCGCGGGGGTTCTTGGTGAAACGCGCAGCGCCCGCGGATATTTTGGAAGGTTCGCCTATGGAATCCACCTTGACGACATAGTCTACCTGATTGCCGGGGATACCGCCCGCAGCATTGGGATAGTCCACTATGTTATTGGTGATGATTATTACCTTATCGGCATACTGAGCATCCACCTTTGCGTAACCAAGGCTGCCGCACTCGGCCGCGCTCTTTACGTTTTCGTCAAGGCATACGCCGCTGGCATTGCCGTATTCGTCGCTCACGGTGGCGCCTAGGAAGGCAACGTCTATATGCAGCCTGCCGTCGGCAATGGCGCTCGCGCGGCCACCATGGCTGCGGAACACAACGGGCTTATCCATAAGGCCGTGGGATATCTCGTCAGCGAGCTTGCCGCGGCAGCCGGAGCTTTCTATGGAGGTAACAACGCCGTTCTTTATATGCTCAACAAGGGGAGCGTGAACATCGGTAAGGGAAGAAGGCGCAAGCTTAAGATCCTTTATGCCCATTTTCGCAATGGTATCCATGACCTGGTTGAGCACCTGGTCGCCGCTGCGGAAATGATGATGGAAGGATATGGTCATTCCGTCGCGCAGGCCGGCAAGCTTTATAGCCTCTTCAATGGAAGCGACCATTTTGTTGCTGTGAGCTTCGCCCTTCTTAACGGTGCGGGGATCCTTATCGCGGCCATAGATGCCGAATCCCATTTCCTTTACCAAAGCTTCGTCTATTTCATGACCTATCATGTTTTTCATTTGTTTACTCCTCCTCGGTTAAGATTCCGGAAACACGGGCCAGTTCAAGCACGCGCTGCGCACGCAGAACAACGGGCTTATCGACCATTTTACCATTAAGGCTGATAACGCCGCTGCCGCGGGCTTCCGCTTCCTTAAGGGCGGCAACTATCCTGCGCGCCTTTTCAATATCCTTGGGGGCAGGAGCGAACACCTTATGTATGGGAGCGATCTGGCGGGGGTTGATGACAGATTTGCCGTCAAAGCCCAGATCATGCACCAGCTTGGCTTCGTATATAAGCTGCTCTTCGTTGTTTATATCGGAATACACGGTATCAAGGGCATCGATGCCGGCAGCGCGGGCGGCAAGCACCAAAGTCTGCCTTGCAAGCTGCAGTTCGGAACCGGCGAGCGTGCGCTGGCACTTCATGTTGGCGCAGAAGTCCTCGGCGCCAAGGGCTATACCGATAAGCCTGTCAGACGCGGTGGCAATTTCATAGGCATTGATAACGCCGAGCGCGCCTTCTATAGCGGCCATCATAAGGGTGGTGCCTACGGGTATGCCGTGCTTCTTTTCCATTTCGGCGATGTATGCATCGCACTCGCGCACATCCTGCGCGGTCTCGGTCTTAGGCATACGCAGCACGTGTGCGCCGGCGCAAACCATGGCCTCTATATCAGATTTGCCGTAGGGGGTATCCAGCGGGTTTATACGCACAACGATCTCGGTCTTGCCGTAATCGATGGTCTTGATAGCGTTATAAACCAGCATACGGGCCGCGTCCTTTTCGGCCATGCTTACGGCGTCCTCAAGGTCGAACATCAATGAATCGGAGCCGTATATGTGAGCATCCCTCATCATGCCGGGGTTGTTGCCCGGTATGAACATCATAGTGCGGCGAAGCCTGTGCTTTTCATGTTGCATGATAATGCCTCCTTATTTCCAAAAACCACAGTCGCTCTGTTCGCAGGCGCGGAACAGCGCAGTTGCAACGCGGGCGCGGATAGTGCAATCGAGCGCACCCTTATCGTTTGCGGTAACGTGGGCAGAGGTTATTCCCTGCTCATTCAAAACTTCAGTAATGACTTCCTTTATACGGCGGCCGTAAAGACTCGCTACCGTACTCTGAAGATCGATTTCGACGCCGCTGTCGCCCTTTTCGATCTCCACATAGATATCGCCGGATTCAAGCGTACCGGCGACCCCAGTCTTGAGAAGTTCCATTATATCGTCTCCTTTGCATTTTATTGCATTTATTTTATCTTATTATACGTTAAACATATCACACCTGCAAGCCCAAAGTGCCCATTTTATAAAGAATACCTGTTTTACCGTATTACAAAGTGCCGATGTACACGTATACAGAAGTACATTGTATACACCGTATAAAATTTACTTTATGTTATAAATAAGCCGAAGTGAATTTTCTCGTGCGATTTAAGTTTTGCTGACGTTATTCAATTACACTTACAACAACGGCGGTGCGGTCGTCCATATAGCCTTCGGGTATCATGTAGGCCATGGCCTGAGAAATGAAAGCATCGGCATCCATGGCGGCTATGGCTTTATCCGGCAGCGAGGCAAGGAACGGGTCAATTCCGTCCGTGCATAAAAGGACCCTGTCGCCTGCGGATAAAGGCAGCTCGCCCACGCGCAGGAATTCCGCGGCGGATGGCATGCCGTTCCATACGCCGTAGCCGCAGGGATGGGAAGGATTGTTGCATATCACATTGCGTATCTCATCGGATGTGAACTCCTTGCGGCGGCGGTGCACCTCCGCGGTTTGGGGCGTTGTAAAATAGGACAGAGTTCCGTTTGAAATCAATATGCCGTTGGAATCGCCTATATATGCGTAATATAGCTTATGCCCGGCGAAAAGCGCAAGCACGCCGACCGTGCCCGGAAGAAATGAGGAAGGGAAACCTTCATTGGCGGCGGCAACGGCCGCGTTTCCTGCATATACTGCCGCTTTTAGGCGGTCTGCCGGCGAGGCATCGCTATTTTTCAAAAGAACGGCCTGTGCGGCATCGGCAAAGGCATTGTCTGCGCGGCAGGCGGGACTGGGATTGGGGTATATGCCGTTCTCCCTGTCGCGGCTTACGCCGTCAAGTATCATGGCGAAGCCTGACGCCTCATCAAAGAAAAAAAGATCCTCGTTCGGCTTGTCGGCATAGCGGGTATTTTTTGCGGTGGCGCCTTTCATGGTTAAACGCATAGGTAAGCTC
>CAVDFM010000092.1:0-6957 GCA_963608365.1 bacterium
CAAAAAAAGAACCGTCCCCGGAGCTCCTAAGTCTCCAAAAACAGTTCTCTCGAGTGCACCGCCAGGGGCTCGAACCCTGGACACCCTGATTAAGAGTCAGGTGCTCTACCAACTGAGCTAAGGGTGCATAGTGGAGCGGGAAACGGGGCTCGAACCCGCCACCTCTGCCTTGGCAAGGCAGCGCTCTACCGAATGAGCTATTCCCGCATCGCGCTCTCGCGCTTTGCCGCTCGCCGTGGTGCTTTGTGCTTTCCTCAGCGCGCTCGTATATTCTAAACCAAGAAACCGATTATGTCAAGCACCCAAAGCGAATTTTTTTGCACTTTTTGGTTTTTGTGACTTATGGGCATCAAAAAAGCCCGTATTGCAGGGCTTTTTCTTGCTAAAAAAACTTTACTCGGCTGCCGGCTCGGCCTCCGTGCCGTCGGTTATCAGCTCACACACTACCACGCAGCGCTGTGCGCTTGTGCCTGCGGAGTGGTCAAAATCGCCGTAGCAGGTTATCAGCGTCATCTTCGCCGTGTCGCTCTCCATATCCATAACGCTTTCGGGATAATCGTTATACGGATAGAAGTCCACGCTCGCGACCCTGAAGTACAGCACGCTGCCGTCCTCCCTCTCGATGGCTACCTTCTGCCCCACTTCCATGTTCCACAGCACGCTGAAGCGGCCTATCTTGCCCTTCCAGCTCTTGTGCCCGTTCACCAGCGCGTTGCCCTGCTCCCCGGGTGCGGGGCCTGGCTCGTACCATGCCGCCACGTCCGGATCCTCAATGGTGTCCATCTGGCCCTTCTTGTCGCCCTCCTCGATAAGCCCAACGGGGTAAACGTCCGCCATGACCTGCGCGTCAATGAAATATATCGTCTTGGGCGCGCTGCGCGTATATTGATACGGCGTGGGCGTCGGCTCCGCGGTTGGCGCGGGCGTCTCGCTCGGGTTCGGCGTTGCCGTGGGCGTTGGCACTGCCGTTGGCGTGATGCTCGGCTGCGGCGGGTCAACATAGTCGCTTATCAGCACATATTGGCGAATTATCAGCGCCACGCCGCCTATCAGCAGCGCCGCGCTTATGCAGTAAAGTATGATATCCAGCGGTGTGAGCCGCTTTTTCTTCTTCGGTGCGTTCTTTTCCATGGCCTGATTATAGCATTACGGCACCCGCTTGGCAATTTATACTTTGAACTTTGGCGTAAAGTTTGTTTTTACTTAACATTTTGCCATAAATATGGTATACTGGTTCGTCAAATAAGTAAATTACTTTAGGAGTTGACTATGGATACCAGGAACGACATTGCACTTGCCATATCCGCCGCAACGGGCATGGATGCCGCGGAGCTTTTGAGCTATATAGAAATTCCGCCGGACAGCAGCATGGGGGACTATGCCTTCCCCTGCTTCCGTCTGGCCAAGGCCATGCGCAAAGCCCCGGCGGCAATAGCTGCGGAGCTGAAGGACAAACTTACCCTGCCCGCGGGCATAACCCGTGCGGAGGTTGCGGGCGGCTACCTTAACTTCTTTGAGGACAGGGCCGGCGCAGCCGCGGCAACGATAATGCGCGTGCTCAGCGAAGGCGAGAATTACGGCCACAGCAGCGAAGGACAGGGCAAGAACGTTTGCGTGGAGTTTTCCTCCATCAATATTGCAAAGCCCTTCCATATAGGCCATCTGCCCTCCACAGCCATAGGCAACAGCCTTAACAGGATATATAAGGCGCTGGGGTATCACACCATTGCCATAAACCACCTTGGCGACTGGGGAACGCAGTTCGGCAAGATGATAGTTGCTTACAAAAAATGGGGCGGCGGAAAGCCAATCGAGGAATCAACCGTAAGGGAGCTTGTCAAGCTCTATGTCCGCTTCCACGAGGAAGCCGAAAAGGACGAAAGCCTTAACGACGAAGCCCGCGCATGGTTCAGGAAAATAGAACAGGGCGACGCGGAAGCGGTTGACCTTTGGCAGCGTATGAAAACGCTCACGCTCAAGGAAGTTGGCGAAGTGTATAAGCTCCTCGGCGTGGAGTTCGACAGCTACAACGGCGAAAGCTTTTACGAGGACAAGATGCAGGCCGTAATAGACGAGCTGGACGCTAAGGGCCTCCTTAAGACCGACAAGGGCGCAAAGATAGTTGACCTATCCGAATACAACATGCCCCCCTGCATAATAGTAAAGTCCGACGGGGCCACCCTTTACGCCACGCGCGACCTTGCCGCCGCAATATACCGCAAGAATACATATGACTTCGTGAAGAGCATATACGTTGTTGCGTATCAGCAGAACCTGCATTTCCAGCAGTTCTTCAAGGTGCTGGAGCTGATGGGCAAAACCTGGGTAAAGGACTGCGTGCATGTCAATTTCGGCATGGTATCCATGGAGGAAGGCACGCTTTCCACCCGCCACGGCAACGTGGTGTATCTGGAGGACGTTCTGAACGCCTCAATAGAAAAAACGCTTGATATAATCAAAGAAAAGAGCCCCGATCTGGAGGATAAGGAAGCCGCCGCGCGCGCCGTGGGCGTGGGCGCGGTAGTATGGGGAATACTCTACAACAGCCGCATAAAGGATACCAGCTTCTCCTGGAGCAAGATGCTCAATTTCGACGGCGAAACCGGCCCCTATGCGCAGTATACCCATGCGCGCTGCTGCTCCGTGCTGAGGAAAGCTAACGGCTACGATAAGGCCAATGTGGATTGCTCCCTCCTTTCCGGCGAGGCCGAGACAGCCCTTATCAAGGCCATTGCCGCCTTCCCCGAAACCGTTAAGGCCGCGGCCGAAAAGTATGAACCGTATCTCATCTCCCGCGAGGTGATAGACGTGTGCTCCTGCTTCAATAAGTTCTATTATGACTGCCGCATAATGGATGACGACCCCGCCGTGCGCAACGCCCGCCTTGCCCTTTGCGATGCGGCGCGCATATGCATAAAGAACGGCCTGTACCTTATAGGCCTTGAAGCGCCCGAAAGAATGTAATTTTTAACATAAAGGAGAAGAACTATGCTTGATATTAAGCTTGTACGCAATAACCCTGAGCTTGTGAAGGAAAACATACGCAAAAAGTTTCAGGATGAAAAGCTTGTGATGGTGGACGAAGTCGTTGCCATGGATAAAGAATGGCGCGAGGACCACACCCGCGGGGACGTGCTGCGCAACCAGCGCAACGTGCTTTCCAAGCAGATAGGCGGCATGATGGCCCGCGGAGAGCGCGACAAGGCCGAGGAGACCAAGAAAGAGGTTAAGGCCATGCAGGACGAGATGGCCGCCCTGGAAGCGCGCGAAGCGGAGCTGGAAGCCGAAATCCGCAAGCGCATGCTGGTCATCCCCAACATAATTGACGAATCCGTACCCATCGGCAAGGACGACAGCGAGAACGTGGAGCGTGAACGCTTCGGTGAACCGGTAGTGCCCGAATACGAAATACCCTACCACGTGGACATAATGGAAAAGGTGAACGGCATTGATATAGACGCCGCCCGCCGCGTGAGCGGAAACGGCTTCTATTACCTCAAGGGGGACATTGCCCGCCTGCACAGCGCCATATTGAGCTACGCGCGCGACTTTATGATAAACAAGGGCTTCACCTATTGCGTGCCGCCTTTCATGATACGCAGCAGCGTTGTAAGCGGCGTTATGAGCTTTGCCGAAATGGAAGGCATGATGTATAAGATAGAGAACGAAGACCTTTACCTTATCGGCACCAGCGAGCACAGCATGATAGGCAGCTTTATAGATACCTTTATAGATGAAGATACCCTGCCTCGCACGCTTACCAGCTACTCCCCCTGCTTCCGCAAGGAAGTCGGCGCGCACGGCATAGAGGAGCGCGGCGTATATAGGGTGCATCAGTTTGAAAAGCAGGAAATGATAGTAGTCTGCAAGCCGGAGGACAGCATGGCCTGGTTCGATAAGCTTTGGAGCTACACCGTGGAGTTCTTCCGCAGCCTGGATATCCCCGTGCGCACGCTCGAGTGCTGCTCCGGCGACCTGGCCGACCTTAAGGTGAAGAGCGTTGACGTTGAGGCATGGAGCCCGCGCCAGCAGAAATATTTCGAAGTCGGCTCCTGCTCCAACCTTGGCGACGCGCAGGCAAGGCGCCTTGGCATCCGCATAAAGAACAAGGAAAAAGGCAACTACTTTGCCCATACCCTGAACAACACCGTCGTAGCGCCCCCGCGCACGCTTATCGCCTTCCTTGAAAACAACCTCAAGGCGGACGGCACCATAGCCATACCCGAACCGCTGCGCATGTATATGGGCGGCAAGAGCGTTATTGAATAACGAAACCGGTGTTTTGGCTAAATAGCTGAGTTTTTACCATGCGCGCAACCCGATGCAACCGCTCGTTGCGCGCATTTTTGTAATTGCAAAGCAGAATGTATTGCGCAACCGCGCCCCGTGCGCTATGCTTAGGCCACAGAAAAGTTCAGGAGGATATTTACGATGAATATTGAAATAGCAAACAGGCTGGTGCAGCTCAGGAAGCAGCATGGCTATTCTCAGGAGGAGCTTGCGGCAAAGCTTGGCCTTTCCCGCCAGGCCGTAAGCAAATGGGAGCGCGCGGAAGCCTCGCCCGATACGGACAACCTTATAATGCTCAGCCGCGTGTACGGCGTAAGCCTTGACGAACTGCTCAAGACCGATGAACCCATACCCGAGCCGGAGCCGGACAAGGGCGTGAAGGTCACCATAAACGGCAAACCGCTGCGTTTCAATAAGGACGACGGTTTCTTCTTCAGCTATGGCGACGACGATGACGCAGGCGAAACCGGCAACGTTGACGCGAACGCCCATGTTTCCGCCCGCGGTGATATTGTAATAGAGCCGAAAGAAAAGTCCGTTTGGCAGGAGTTCCCCTTCCCCATATTCGTGACTATACTCTATCTCGGCCTCGGCTTTGCTTTCGGCCTTTGGCATCCGGGCTGGATACTGTTCCTGACCATACCGGCGTATTATTCAATAGTCGGTTGGTTCTCCGGCCGCCGCAGGCATTGCTTCATGCGTGCCTTCCCCTATACCATATTGATGGTCATAGCCTTCCTGTGCATGGGCTGCATATGGGGCCTTTGGCACCCGGGCTGGATACTGTTCCTGACCATTCCTATGTACTACGCAATAGTAAAGCCCATCGACCGCGCGTACAGGCGTAAGCACGGCATAAGCGCCATAGAGATAGAGCGCGACGATGACGACGATATAGACGACGATTGATGCATACAACTCAACGGCGGGTGCTGAAAAGCATCCGCTTTTTATTATGCCTGATATTACCGCACATTATGCAATGCCAGGTGTGTTATCCGTGCTGTTTATGCCGTTTCATGGAGTTTTTGTCGGAATTTGTCGAAATACTTTATTTATTAAGCGGTAAGTTATATAATTTATATGCAACGCTAAAAAACTTTTTATAGCAGGAGACAGCATAAAAATGGAAAGCCAACGCGCCCTGCCTAAAATTACGGAAGTGTTTCCCTACTGGCAGGATCTCAATTCTACGGACCGTCTTGCAATGGCACGGCAAGCCCAATACCATGCGCTGCCGCAAGGCAAGGTTTTCTTCACCAGCGATACGCTGACCGTATCATCATTGTATGTCATAAGCGGCGAAGTGCGCTATTATACCATCAATACCGATGGGCGCGACACAACGCTTTACCGCCTACACAGGGGCCAATACACAAGCTTCCTTGAAACGGGGCTGTATATTAACCCGAACTATTCGCTCACCATGCAGGCCGAGCTGCCAAGCGAGGTTTATGCCATTGCCCCGCCCATGTCCAAATATCTTTGCGAACATTATCCATCCGCCCGAAAATTTGAACACGAAGTATTCTATGAACGCAGCGCCTTTGTTATGGCATCGCTCCAGCGTATGCTTTCCGTAAGCAGCGAACAGCGCCTTGCAATGTTCCTATTGGAGGAGATAAAGCGCAACGGCAGCCGCACACTCACCCTTACTCAGGAGCAGATGGGCCGCTACGTCGGCACCCACCGCGAGATGATATCCCGCATGATGAACGTTTTCGCCAGGCAGGGCATAGTCCGCCTAAGCCGCGGTCAGGTAGAGGTGCTCAAGCCTGAAGCACTAAAGGAGCTGGCACGGTAGCGCATCACAGATTGCGTATGCGCACCTCCGTTACCCTGCCGATTATGTCCGCCTCTTCCCGCGGAACTATCATCGGCTCGTATTTGGTGTTCGCGGGGATGAGCATAAGCGTATCGCCCATGGTTTTTACCTTGCGCAGCAGCACCTCTTCGCCTATGCGAACCACCGCTATGCGCCCGTTTTCAACGCTTGGCTGCATCCTAACCAACACCAGCGCGCCTTCGGGTATAAATTCACCTTCCATGCAGTCCCCCTCCACCTGCATGTAAAAGTATTCGCCGGCAACGGCCTCGTTCGCCGCAACCGGAATGTATTCCTCTATGTTTTCATCCGCCAGTATCGGCAGCCCCGCATGCACCCTGCCCACGAGCGGCACGCCTACGCTGTCCTCGATTTTCATAAGGCGCGGCGATATAGTAGTGCGGGACTTAAAAAGCGGCGTTACCATCGCGCTTTCGCGGCAAAGGATATAGTCCGCGCTTACGTCGAAAAAGTCGCACAGCTTCATAAGCATTTCGTTCGGCAGGGCCACCCTGCCCGTTTCATATTTGCAAACAGCCGCCTTCTGCACGCCAAGCACGCTGCCCAGCTCCTCCTGGGAAAGGTGCTTTGCTTTTCTCAATTCCTTTAATCTGTTCATGCGGCCCTCCAATTTCGTTTTTTATATTGTATCTTATAAAGAAATGCTTTGCAAGCATTATTTTATTCATACTTTCGCAAAAAAGTTCCAAAAACCGCTTGACAGTATCCTTGTTGGATATTATAATGGGTTCACGGTCAGAAAAGACCGCAGAATTTCCCAATAAGCCACCGCGAATGATTTCCATCCGGTTTCCGAAGCGGATATACGGCGGCTTAGCGGA
>CAVDFM010000092.1:6967-8490 GCA_963608365.1 bacterium
GAGCAGCGGAGGTACGCAATGAATTACTTTGGTTTGTTTTTCTCTTTCATGATCCCCAGCATCATTTTGGGCTTTATGATAGCCGCCGCCTGCATTCAGGAAAGGGCTATCCGTCGCCGCCGCGCGCAGCATAAGCAGGCCGCGCCGCATAAGGCGGCTAACGTGCGCAGCTATTCCCCTTCGGCAAAGCCGCAGCACAATAATGCCGTCAAGTCCGATAAGTCAAAGCTTTATATATACGACATGAACGCGGCGTAATGCCGCCCTGCTTAACTTCGTTATCTTCCGCGCGGAACCGAATCCCCTCGCGGTGATAAAATAAAATAATATTATATGTGCCTACCGAAACGGCGCCCCGACGCAGGGCGCTGTTTTGGCGTACAAAAATTATTGACAAACGATAATTTCAATGCTATCATATCGCCATAAATTATCGTGAAACGATAATACGGAGGTTTCTATGAAGCATAACAAAGCTGCTCTGTACGCATTGTGCGCATTGGCTGCGCTGGGCATTGCCGCGGCAATATTGCTGAGCGGCGCGGATATTGCCCGCGTGCTGCTGTGTTACCCGCTTGAATTTACGGGCAAGGCGCTCAGGAGTCTTTCCCTCGCCGGCGGCGCGCTGAACGCGCTTGCAATAGCGCTGTATGCCGCAATAAGCCTTATCCCCGCAGCGCTGGCCATTATATTCGCCCGCAAACGCGGCCATGCCAAAGCGGACTGCATACTGTACATGTTGAGCATTGTGCTGTTCGCCGCGCTGTATCTGGCAATAAATCCCGGCCTGCTGCGCTATGTCCTCAGCGCTGATATACTCATCAATGCCGCGGCGTATGAGGTTGCCTTGGGCATGCTCAATTCGCTGATATATTCGCTTGTGCTCTGCTATGCGGTGCTGCGCATAATAGACCGCCTTGCTTTGGGCGGCACGGACAGACTTCTCACCGCGGGCGCATGGCTGCTGTATATAGCCTGCGCGGTGCTTTCGTTTGCATCTGCATACGGTGCGGCGGCTGCCGTTGCGGCCTCGCTTGCCTATGGCGCGCTCGATATATGCGTAAGCATTGCCCGTACCGCCGTGGATGCGCTGCCAAATGTGTTCAGCATATTGCTTGCCCTTTGCGGGGCGAAGCTGCTCCTTTCCATGCGCGGCATCATGTTCAGCGATGACGCCGTTACTACCGCGCAGCGACTGAGCCGCCTTGCCGTTATCAGCCTGAAAGTTTCCGTAATAAGCAGCGCTGCGTTCAACGCCGTGCAGATAGCGCTTGCGGGCGGGCTGAGCAACGTTAACGTTTCTACAAGCATCCCGTTTATGGGAGTGCTTTTCGCCCTGCTTGCGCTCATGTTCAGCCGCTTCATTGCCGAATCCAAGCGCATTAAGGACGATAACGACAGCATTATTTAGGGTGAGCTTATGGCGATAGAGGTAAATTTGGACGAAATGCTGAAACGCCGCGGCATAACCGGCAAGGAGCTTTGCGCAATGGTAGGCATAACCGAGGCCAACCTCTCCATAC
>CAVDFM010000093.1:0-8459 GCA_963608365.1 bacterium
CAATAAATACTTAATAGCTATAGTAGAGGATGAATATAACATCTCCAGCTTTGTGAGCGCGGTGCTTCAGGCCAACGGGTTTGATACGATGGTTGCGCGCAACGGGGCGGAGGCGATAATACTTATAACGTCGCATTGTCCGGATCTGGTATTGCTCGACCTTGGGCTGCCGGACATGGACGGCCAGGGCATAATCGAAAACGTGCGCGGCTGGTCTAACGTGCCTATAATAGTGGTTTCTGCACGCACAAGGGAGCGGGACAAGGTTATGGCGCTGGAATCGGGCGCAGACGACTACATTACAAAGCCGTTCGGCACGAGCGAGTTGCTTGCACGCATACGCACGGCGCTAAGGCACGTTCAACTGAGGGAAGGCGAGCAGGCGCAGCGGCAAAGCGGCGTTTTCCACACGGGCGACCTTGAAGTGGACTACGATAAGCGGCGCGTATATGTGAATGGGGAAGACGTACATTTGACCCAGAATGAATACAAAATAGTGGCGCTGCTGAGCAAATATTCGGGCCGCGTGCTTACGTATGATTCAATAATAAAGCACATTTGGGGGCCGAATGCCAAGCAGGGCAACCAGATACTGCGCGTTAACATGGCGAACATACGCCGCAAAATAGAACCTTCCACGGCGGAGCCGCGCTACATAATGACGGAGATGGGCGTGGGCTACCGCATGGCGGAAGGCGAGGATTAAGAAAGAAAAAATGGGAGCAGCTGAGTTGAAGCCGCTCCCTTGTTTTTTATATTTCGCTGCGGTTTATGGGCATGCTCATGCACCGGGGGCCACCGCGCCCGCGCACAAGCTCTCCCGCGGGGACAAGGTTCAGCTTTATGCCGGCCTTTACGAGAAGTTCGTTAGTAACCTCGTTGCGGTCATATACGGCAATGTTGCCCGGGGACAGCGTGAGCGAATTTGAACCCATGTTCCAATGCTCCCGCGCGGCGATTATAGGATCGCCGCCGCCCATTTCAATGAACTTTACCGCGGGCAGGCCAAGGCAGCGGGCAAATATTTTATTCACGGGATCGGTAGTGCAGGAGATGGAGAGCTTTCCGGGCTTACCGGTAAGCTCGTATACGTCAAACTGCTTTTCATATATGCATGGGTGGGTTATGAACTTATCGTAATCCACCATTGTGCACAGCACGTCAAGGTGCATGAATTTGCGCGAGCGGGGATTGTTGAAAACCAATATGCGCTCAAACCCTTCCGCAAAAACGCGGTTGGCAAGCATTTCCACCGCGGCTATGTTAGTGCGCTCCCCGCAGCCGACTGCAAGCAGCTTATCGGAAAGAATGAGCACGTCCCCGCCTTCCATGTTATACCGCTGTTCATTATCATACCACAGCGGCACGGGAGAGGCGGTGAACAGGGGATGATAATCGTGTATATAGCGGGTAAACAGCGTTTCGCGGCTGCGGGAAGGCATGCTCATGCAGCTTACCACCATGCCGCTGCCTATGCATATGGACGTATCACGCGTGAAGTAGATATTGGGCATGGGGTCGAGTATAAAGGGATAAACATTGGTAACGTCAAGCGCTATGCGGTTGCCGGGAATGGCGGCAAGGTCGCGCGGGCGTATGCCGCGGGCCACGGCGTCGAATAAGTCGGCAGGCGCTTTGGGCAAAAGATAGGCGCGTATAGCGTCGCGCACGGCCTCGCCCGGGATGGGGCTTTGGGCCAAGAAATCCTCTATGTATTTAAGCCTTAATTTATCGTCCGCAATAACTTCGCAGAAAAGATCTTTAAGATAATATACAGCCGCGCCGTTCTCACGCAGAATTTCGGCAAAGCGGTCGTGATCCCGCTGCGCCGCGGGAAGATAGAGCGTATCGTCTATCAGCATATCGTCAAAAAAATCCGGCGTGACCTGATTCAGTTCGTCGCCCGGACGGTGCAGCATAACGGCGTTAAGCTTGCCTATTTCGGAAAATTGGTTTACAAATCTGTCCATGCGCTACCTCTAAAATGCATAAAGTGTTTGCATATACATGATGTATATGCAATGATATTATACAGTATGAGCGAATTGTTGTCCATAGCGCAATGGGGTGCAAATGGGCAAAAAGCGGCTGTTTTTGCCCAAAAACGGCATTGGATATAATATATTTGTCAAGAAAATGGCGAAATGCTCCCGCGGCCTTGTTTTGCGCACAAAATAAGAGTATAATTACCAATATAAGCCGGAATTGGTCCGGCATAAGGATAACTATGTGTTAAGGAGAAAAGATATGGTTTACGACAGGATCTATAACTTCTCTGCCGGCCCCTCTATGCTTCCGGTAGAGGTGCTTGAAAGCGCAAGGGACAATATGCTCAACTATGAAGGCAGCGGCATGAGCGTAATGGAAATGAGCCACCGCTCCAAGGCTTACGATGACATAATCGTTAAGGCCGAATCCCAGATGCGCAAGGTAATGAACATACCCGATAACTACAAGGTAATATTCATGCAGGGCGGTGCGACGCTTCAGTTTGCAATGGTTCCGCTCAACCTGATGAACAAGAACCACAAGGCAGACTATATTGTGACCGGCAACTTCTCCGGCAAGGCCGCCAAGGAAGCCGAAAAGTACGGCAAGGTAAATATCGCCTGGACCGGCAAGGACATTGGCTTCTCTCGCATACCCCGCCAGGAAGAGCTGAAGCTTGATCCCGAGGCGGACTATGTGCATATCTGCTTCAATAACACCATATACGGCTCCTGCTGGGATTATATTCCCGATACCGGCAACGTGCCCCTGGTCGCCGATATGTCCAGCTGCATAATGAGCGAACCCATAGACGTATCCAAGTTCGCCCTTATATATGCCGGCGCGCAGAAGAACGTTGCTCCCGCGGGCCTGACCATAGTTATAGTGCGCGAAGATATGCTGGGCAACGTGAACCCCATCACCCCCACCATGTGCGACTATACCATAAACGCCGAAGGCAAGAGCATGCACAATACCCCGCCCTGCTGGTGCATTTACATATGCAAGCTGGTGATGGATTGGCTGCTTGAAAACGGCGGGCTTGAGGCGCGCAAGGTTATAAACGAAAAGAAGGCCGCGCTGCTTTACGATTACCTTGACCATTCGGATTTCTATACAACCACCGTTGAGCCGGGCAGCCGTTCCAAGATGAACGTCCGCTTCAATACGCCCAATGCGGATCTGGACGCGAAGTTCGTTAAGGAAAGCGTTGCGGCAGGCATGTCCAACCTTAAGGGGCATCGTTCCACCGGCGGCCTGAGGGCGAGCATATATAACTGCATGCCCGTTGAAGGCGTTGAATACCTTGTGGAATTCATGAAGAAGTTTGAAGCCGAGAACAAGTAATAAGGAGAAACAACAATGAGGATACTTGCATCCGACGGAATGGATAAGAGCGCGATAGCGGCGCTGAAGGAAATGGGCCACGAGGTAGTGGAGCAGTTCTACGAGCCCGAAGAGCTGGCCGAGCAGGTCAAGCAGTACGACATTCTTGTCGTGCGCAGCGCGACCAAGGTACGCAAGCCCATAATTGACGCGGCCAAGGAAACCGGCAAGCTGAAGCTGATAATCCGCGGCGGCGTTGGCGTGGACAACATAGACGTGGCTTACGCGGAAGAAAACGGCATACATGTGCGCAACACCCCGCGCGCTTCCAGCAACACCGTTGCGGAGCTTGCGCTGGCGCATATGCTCTCCGTTGCCCGCTTCATATCCATCGCCGGCCACACCATGCGCGAGGATAAATGGGAAAAGAAAGCCTACAAGGGAATTGAGCTTGCGGGCAGGACGCTGGGCGTTATAGGCTACGGCCGCATTGGCCAGTCCCTTGGCGCGAAGGCGCAGGCGCTGGGCATGAAGGTGCTGGCGTATGATATATTCAAGGCGGAAGGCCTTGAAAACGAGAACATGAAGTACGTTGAAATGGACGAACTGCTCGCCAATTCCGACTTCATATCCGTGCACACCCCCAGCATAGACGGCAAGCCCCTTATAAACGCCGACACCATCGCCAAGATGAAGGACGGCGCGATAGTTATAAACACCAGCCGCGGCAACAACGTGGACGAGGACGCCCTGCTTGCGGCCCTTGAAAGCGGCAAGCTGCGCGGCGCGGGCCTTGACGTGTTCGCCGAAGAACCCGCCAAGAACCATGCGCTTTACAGCCATCCCCATGTGAGCTGCACGCCGCACATAGGCGCGCAGACCGCAGAGGCGCAGAAGCGCGTTGGCGCGGAGATAGTTGACATAATCAAGAACTTCGCATAATATAGGCAAAATACAGCAGGCCGCGGGATGAACCGCGGCCTGTTTTGTGCTATAATGCAAGCGAAAGGAAGTGAGCGCCAATTATGGGTCACGTGCGAGATAATAACTCGGTGCAGCGGTAACAACCGGCGGCATATGCACCGAGTAAATCCTGCCGTCGGCAGCTGCACCGTATCCGGATGCGAAAAAACATAAAAGGATAAGGAGCAGAAAAATGAACAAAGAAAAACTGATACAGCAATGGAAAAACGAAGAAGCCGCGGCGCATATACACGGCTGGGACTTTTCGCACATACGCGGGCGGTACACGGAGGAGGACGACCTTCCATGGGACTACGGCGAAGCGATAAAGGAACACCTGAGCGACGATAAAAAGCTGCTTGACGTGGACACGGGCGGAGGAGAATTCCTGTTGTCGCTTGGTCACCCGTATGCAAACACCGCAGCAACGGAGGCATACCCGCCGAACGTTGAACTTTGCAGGGAAAAGCTTTGCCCGCTGGGCATAGACTTCCGCGCGGGGGACGGCGCGGGAAGGCTGCCGTTTGACGATGAATCGTTTGACATGATAATAAACCGCCATGGCGATTTTGATCCGGCCGATATGCAAAGGCTGCTCAAGCGCGGCGGCGTATTCGTGACGGAGCAGGTGGGCGCGGAGAACGACAGGGAGCTTGTTGAGCTGCTTCTTGGGCAAACGCCGCTGCCGTTCCCAAAGCAATATCTTGGCATTGCGCGGAAGGAATTTGAGGCCAACGGCTTTGAAATACTGCGCGCGGAGGAAGCTTTCCGCCCGATACGGTTTTATGATATAGGGGCGTTGGTGTGGTTTGCGCGCATAATAGAATGGGAATTTGCGGGCTTTTCGGTGGATGGCTGCAGGGAGCGGCTGTTCGCGGCGCAGGAAGCGCTTGAAAAGCACGGCTGCGTGGAAGGGCGAATACATCGCTTCTTACTAACGGCAAGGAAAATATAATACGAAAAAGCAAAAGGCCGCGGGGGTATCCCTGCGGCCCTTATATTGCGCATAGGCTTAGGTTTGCGGAACGTAGAACGCATTTGTTGAGGTGAATGTAATGTAATCCGCCTTGGCTATGTATTGCTCAAACGCCTGCTGCGCCGCCGCGTCAAGATTCACTATTTCAACAATCACCGTATCGCTCTGCGGGTCGTAATTGGCGGCGCTGAGGCGGATAAGGTCGCGCTGCTCCTTGGGCAGGTCGAGATACTTTGTGAGCATGTTGTGCGTTATGCTGCGCATGTATTCGCCGTTTGCGTAGGAAGGCATTTTGGAGGGCAGAATGTCTATATATGCCATATCCACCTTGCCCGTGGCCTTCAATTCGGCCGAGATTTTGCTTATGTTCGCCGAGGATGATACGCGCACGCCGAGTTTGTCGGTTCCTATATACAAACCCATGTAAACGTTTTTATAATTGGTGGTAAAGAAATCCTGCACATCTCTTACGTACTGCACCGCCACGTCATGCGCTTTAGCCTGCTTAAAATACTTTTTGTAAACAAAGGCAGTAGTGGTATCAAATTTTATTTCTAACCATTTATCGTGTACAGCAACAACGGTCACATTATCGCCTTTGTTCAGTTTCCAAAGCTTTGTTGAGGAGGTGTTTGCCTCGCTGCGCACGTTAACCGAGCTTTTAGCTGTCAGCACGGTGCCTGCGGCGATGGGCTTTTCGCGCGTGAGATACTTTGCGAAAACATAGCCTTCGGTATCGCCGCTTTTTACCTTTGCCCATTTGCCGGAACGCTTGAGATATTCAACCTGCTCGCCGGTTTGCAGTTCGCGTATAACGTCGTATTGCGTGCCGGGGCCTGTACGCATGTTCACGGGTTCCGTGGCGTAGCGGTAATCATTGCCCGCGGCAAGCACGCCAAGCGGCAGCGCAGCAAGCGCGAATAACAGTACAAGTATTAACGAGATGTGCCTTTTCATATGGTTACCCCCTTACAATAATATTCTTTTTTCACCTGAAACAACGTAAGTTTTGCAGCCCGGCGAATGCCGAACGCAATGCGACTATCTTTTGATTTTATTCTAACAGAATAAGGGGGGGTGTCAACCAAGCGGCGGCTTTGTTAACAGAAAAGCCAAAAAGCGGCGCAAATGCACCGCTTTTTTGAGTATGTTTGGGCTTATTTTTCGCTTTTGTTCATCATAAGCACTGGTATTGCCGCAAGCAGGGCAACTATGGCCGCGGCAAGGAAAACGGAATACGGCGGCACAAAGTCCGCCCCGTTGAGGCCCATTGCGTCAAGCCCTATCAAAAGCGATATTACGGGGCCGATTATCATGGGAATAAGCACCATGAAGCACATGCGCACGCCCTGATAGCGCCCTTCACACCCTGTTGGGATATGGTCTTGGAATGTGGATGTAAAGCTGCCGGTTAGCGAGAGTATGCCGCCCATCATAAGCGTGCCGCCAAAGTATATAACGGCGGTTTTCAGCGCGCCCTGCATATATTGAAGCAGATAGAAAGACGCGATGCCAATAACGGTTATTATGATAAGCGGAATACGGAAACGCGTGCGGCCGAAGCGGTCGCTCAGCGCGCCGAAAAGCCCCGTAAATGCGGCGGACAGCACGATTATAACAGCCATCGGAACAACGAAGCCATCACCCAATTCAAGCGTTATGCTCAGAAAATTGATAAGGTATGAAAAGAAGGTCTGCTGCGCTATGCCGATAAGGCAAGCCGCCGCAAGGCAGATATACAGCGCGGGATTGGCGCGTATATTCTCCGGCTTAAAGCCGTAAAAGAAGCTGCCCTCAGCCACGTCCGTGCGCCCGAGCGACGGGGCGTCCCTCAGCGTGAAAAGGGCTATAATGCCCGCAACTATCGGAATTATGCCAAGCGTTATGAAAAACGCGACGTTGGATTCGGCATGGGCATCATACATGGAGCCAAGGCCGATGAAAACTATTACCACGGCGAACACGGGCAGCATGGAAAGCACCGAATTTACCCGCCCGCGGTTGCCGCTGTTTGTATTGTCCGCGACCCAAGCATTGAATGCGGCGTCGTTTGAGGTTGACCCGGCAACGGTCATTATGCAGTCGAAAACGATGAGCAGCGCCGCCGTGAGCGCAACGCCGCCCGCCTCAACGCGCATTGGCAAAAGAGCGAAAAGCATTATTGTAACGCCCCATGCCATGTAGCCGAAGGCTATATACGGCTTGCGTTTGCCGCTGCGGTCGCACAGGCCGCCGGCTATAACGGTCGTAGCCGTGGCGGTAAGGGCGGAAAGTATGACCATGAGCGTTGTTACAAGATAGGCCATGTCCGCCCGGCCCGAATTGGCGAATATATCCTGCGCAAGGGTGGCGAAATACATGTTTTCAACTATCCAGGCCACCTGTCCCACAAGGCCGAAAAATATTGCCGCGAACCATATCCGCGCGCCTACGCCGCTTTTGCTCTGCATAATGGTCTCCTTTATTCTTTACTGCAATTCTGCTGCCAGCGCCAGCCGTCGCGGCACATATCCTGCAATGTTTTTTCAGCGCGCCAGTTAAGCATACGCGCCGCCTTCTCGGTTCCGGCGTAGCAGGTGGCTATGTCACCTGCGCGGCGTTCGGCTATGCGGTAGGGTATCTTTATGCCGTTGGCCTGTTCAAATGCGTGAACAAGCTCCAGCACGCTTGTACCTTTGCCCGTGCCGAGGTTGAATATTTCCGTGCCCTTGTGATCAGCCGCGTATTTAAGCGCAGCCACATGCCCGCGCGCAAGATCCACAATGTGTATATAATCGCGCACGCCTGTGCCGTCCGGCGTGGGATAATCGTTGCCGAATACGCTCAGCTCCTTGCGTATGCCCGCGGCGGTCTGGGTGATATAGGGCATAAGGTTATTGGGAATGCCGTTGGGCTTTTCGCCTATAAGGCCGCTTTTGTGCGCGCCTATGGGGTTGAAATATCTCAGCAGCACAACGCTCATGCTCTTATCGGCAAAGGCCGTGTCCTTCAATATTTCCTCTATAAAATACTTGGTTTTGCCGTATGGGTTGGTGCAGTCGCCCGCGCTCATGTCCTCGGTAAAGGGCGCGGTGTGGCTGCCGCCGTATACCGTGGCGGAGGAGCTGAAAACAATGTTTTCGCACCCGTGAGTCTTCATCTGCTCAAGTACGGTAAGGGTGGTGTCAAGATTGTTGCGGTAATACTTGACGGGTTCACTTACCGA
>CAVDFM010000094.1:0-8457 GCA_963608365.1 bacterium
TTCCAACCAGCGTTCTGCTGAGCGTAAGCGAAGCTGAGGGGGAACATCTCGCGGCACTTGGCGGCTTTATCAAACGTATACTTCCGCCTTGGAATACAGCGCGGCGTTGCCGCTGAGTATTACACGCTCACCGGCAAGGCGGCAATGCAGCACGCCGCCGCGCGCGGACGCCTGATATGCCGTAAGCTCGCTTTTGCCGAGTTCGTTTGCCCAGTATGGCGTGACGTGGCAATGTCCGCGCCCGCATACGGGGTCCTCCGCAATGTTGCACTTGGGTGCGAACGTGCGCGTTACGCAGTCGAACTCGCTCCCTTCGGCGCGGGCGGTTATGTGCAGACATACGCCGTATATCTCCTTCGCCGCGTCAAGGTCGGGCTTCACGGCGCGGAGCTGTGCCTCGCTTTCCAGCACGCACAGCGTGTCCGCTCCTTCGTACACCTCTTTTGGTGTAACGCCCAGCGCCTTTATTATTTTATCCGTAACGGGTACTTGCTTCAGTTCAAATGCAGGGAAGTCCATGCTGAGCATGTCCCCGTGCTTTTCAACCGTGAGCCGCCCGCTGAGCGTATTGAATTTTACGCATGCTGCATCCGGCTCAACAAAGCGGGTTATAACATACGCCGTGGCAAGCGTTGCATGCCCGCAAAGTTCAACCTCTCCGCCCGGCGTGAACCAACGCAGGCGGTAAGCTTCGCCTTCCTTAACGGCAAAAGCCGTTTCGGACAGGTTATTCTCTATCGCCATTTTCTGCATGGTATCGTCGGCAAGCGGGCTTTCGGTCACGCATACCGCCGCGGGGTTGCCCGCGAAAACCTTATCCGTAAACGCATCAACAACATACTGTATCATAAACTTGCACCTTCTTTTTTACTTCAAATAATTCCTTGGGTTATACGCCGTGCCGTTATGGCGCAGCTCAAAATGCAGCTTTGCCTTGGCGGCGTTGCCGCTGCTGCCGGCGAGTGCAATGGTATCGCCCTTGTTCACGGCGTCCCCAAGCGAAACTTTTGCTTCGCCAAGATTTGCGTAGCGCGTGAGGAAGCCGCCCTCGTGCGCGATTTCGACCACCAGCCCGTATCCGCCGCGCTCCATTACGCAAACAACCGTGCCCGCTTCGGCGGCGTAAACCTCGTCCCCCTCGGCCGCGGCAAAGTCCAGCCCAAGATGCATTACGCCCTTCAGCTGGCCGAAGTTTTGGGTTATCTCCCCGCTCTTTGTCGGGCGAATGAAGCTCAGCTCCCCTGCGTCCGGCCCCTTTGCGCCTTCGCGCTTACCGGGCTCCGCGTGGCTGTCCGCCTTTATGGTGCCTTCGCGTATCAGCGCGTCCACTCGCTTGCTTATTTCAAACGTTTCGCTTTGGCTTTTGCCCTGCTGCACGCCGTTTATGTACTTCGTTGTCACCACGGTGCGGCTTTCGCCGTCCGTGCCGTAGTTTGCGACCACGCGCGTGCCTTTTATAAGCGTATCGTCCTTTTCGGTGGCGGTCTCGTGGGCTACTATCTCCGTGTGCTTTTCGCTGAGAGTGGTCTCGACCTCGATCGGCGTATCCTCGCCCGTGAGCAGGGCAAGCATAGCCTCGTAAGTTACGGTTTCCATGGCTGCCGCATCCGCATTGCCCGCCGCGTCGATAAGTTCCACGTCGTTGGTTATATACGAATCCATGCTGCCCGGCAGGTTTATTTGCAGCTCAAAGCCGGCAACGGCTTCGTCCAGCACCTCCTCAGCAGCCTCGCGGCTGGCAAGCACGCCTATGCATTTGCCGTCCACCATTATTGCCGTGGCAACGTACTGAGCATCTGGCGTTGCGGATGCGGCGGGGACTATTGCGCCCATGTTTGGCGTGGGCTCGGCGGTCGGGATCGCCGTTGGGGTTGGCGTTGGTGCAGCTGTCGGGGCGGGGGTAGGCTCCGCATACGGGTAAATTTCGGGCGTGCGCACTATGCACGCCGCCGCAATGCCTATCGCCATCGCTGCCGCCGCGCCAAGGCTTATCCATTTGGCCGGGTTGTGCTTCTTCTGCATCCCGGGAACGTATTCTTCGTCAAAATCATGCATGTTCTTTTCCATATAAAGCATTATACCGCCAAAAAAGTCCCAAGGCGAGTGAAAATTTCGTAAATGCATAGTATAATATAAAAATGATGAACGATTTTGCCGAAACAAGGGCCTTTGCAAAGGTCAATTTGACGCTGGACGTGCTGAAAAAACGCGCGGACGGCTACCATGAACTTTCAACCGTTATGCAGACGATAGACCTGTATGACGAACTTTATGCGGACTTTTCGCATGATGACATTGCCGTAACCGCTGACTTCGCCCTGCCGGAAGGCAGCGTAGCCTACCGCGCGGCGCATGAATACGCGCGGCGCACGCTCTGCGGCGGGGCACATATAAAAATACGTGCGCATATTCCCCAAATGGCGGGCCTTGGCGGCTCCAGCGCGGACGGCGCGGGGGTTTTAAGGCTGATGCAGCGGCGGTACGGCGCCATGGGCGAAGCGGAGCTGTATTCGCTTGCGGCTGAGCTTGGCTCCGATGTGCCGTTCCTTCTGCACGGGGCTACGGCCCTTTGCCGCGGGCGGGGCGAAAGGATAGAGCCGCTGCCGCACATGAAGCTGTGCTACCTTATAGTAAAGCCTGCGGAGGGCATATCCACGCGGCAGCTTTTTTCCGCACTCACTCCGCCATATGGCGAAGGCAAAAGCGAGCAAGCCGCGGCGGCGATACGCGCGGGCGATACGGGTGCGCTTGCGGCGGCGGTATCGAACGGGCTTGCAGGGGCAGCCGAAAGGGAGCTTGGCTGCATAGCCGAAATAAAGAGGCGGCTCAAGGGCGCGGGCGCGCTTGCGGCGGAGATGAGCGGCAGCGGCAGCGCGTGCTTCGGCATATTCAAAACGCTGGCGCAGGCGCGGCGGGCGGCGGAGAATTTCCGCGATATGGCGTTCTGCCATGCGTGCGCGGGCATTGGTAATACGGAACAAATGTGATATAATAACTATTTAAGGAATCGGAAGGGAGAAAAAATACATGACCCATATAACCGAGCATAAAAGGATACACCTTATAGGCATAGGCGGCTGCTCCATGAGCGGCCTTGCAAGCATACTGAAAAACCGCGGCTACTACGTTCAGGGTTCGGACAAAGCGGAATCCCCGTTTACAGACAGACTGAAGGAGTTGGGCGTTCCCGTATTCATCGGGCACGACGCGAAGAACATAGGCGATTGCGACCTTATAATATTCTCCGCCGCGATAAAGAGCGATAACATAGAGCGGGCGGAGGCCAAGCGCCGCGGCATACCGGAGCTTGAGCGCAGCGAAGCGCTGGGCCAGCTTACGGAAGGCTATGAAAGCGTTGTGGGCATAGCCGGCTGCCACGGCAAAACCACCATAACCAGCATGCTTGCGCTCATCTGCGAACAGGGCGGGCCGGATGCAACGGTGCATATAGGCGGCTTTGTGGACTTCTTAAACGGCGGCGTAAGGCTCGGCGCGCACGATATGTTCATAACCGAGGCTTGCGAATACGTTGAAAGCTTCCTCACGCTGCGCCCAACAATAGCCCTTATAAACAACATTGATAACGATCATCTTGATTACTACGGCGATATGGAGCATATTGTTGCCGCGTTCAAGAAATTTGCCGCGCTGCTGCCCGAAAACGGCCTTTTGATAGGCAATACGGACGATTTCCGCGTGCGCGCGCTGATGGCGGAGCATACGGGGCGCAAGCTTAGCTACGGCATGAAGGATGCGGACTATACCCCCGCAGACATAACCTATGACGACAACGGTTGCCCGGGGTTTGACATTATGTTCCGCGGCGAAAAGCTTATGCATATTCAGCTTCAGATACCGGGTGAACACAGCGTGATGAACGCGATTGCGGCTGCGGCGGTCGCGCGCGAGGTTGGCGCGGACGATAACTGCATCGCTTCGGCGCTGAGTGCGTTCCACAATACCCGCCGCCGCTTTGAATACTACGGCGAGCGCAACGGAGTGAAGTATTACCATGATTACGGCCACCATCCTTCGGAAATCGCCGCAACCATGAAGGCCGCAAGCAACGTTAAGCATAATAAGCTTTTCTGCGTTTTCCAGTGCAATTCATACACGCGGGCCAAAACGCTGTTCCTCAATGACGTTACCTGCTTCAATTTGGCGGACGAAACGCTGGTGCCGGATATTTACCCCGGGCGCGAGAAGGACGACGGTTCCGTACACGCGCGGGACATGGTTGCCGCAATAAACGCGGGCGGCGGGCATGCAACGTATCTTGGCACGTTTGAAAACATAAGGGACTATCTTGATTTCCACGCGAACGCGGGCGACCTTGTTGTAACAATAGGCAGCGGAGACGTTTATATTCAAACGAAAAAGCTGCTTTGATAACAATACAAAGGAGGAATATTTGATGAATAAAGACTATCAACCCATCCCCATGCGTCCGCTTACGATGCGCGGCGTGTTCGGCATAACGTGGGCCGTTACCAAGCGCCGATTCTTCTCCGGCGTTATGTATACGCTCATATGGGTGCTTATAGCCGCGGCGGTATTGGCGCTGTGCGCGGCGCCGGCGGTCGTCGGCATAATTGCGAATAACGCGGGGCAGGGAGGCGGCGTTAAGGCGCTGGTGGCGCTCAGCGTAATACTCATGTTCGTTGCGGCCTTGGCAATATGGCTTGTGCTGGGGCCGATAATGAGCGGCGGGCTTTATACGGAAATGTCCATGCGCATATACGGCCAAAGCTCCACCCTTTCTCAGCTTTTCAGGCGCACCGGATATACGCTCAAGCGGTATTTCACGCTTAACCTTTGCCAATATGTAGGCCGGCTTGTGGCGGGGATAGTACTTTCGCTTATAAGCAGCGTGCTTACGGGCATAATTACCGCCGGCAGCATGATGAGCATGGTAATGAATGCAGCGCGCAGCGGGCTGTTTGACTGCCGCGAGTTTTTGGACATAAGCGATATAGCCTCGTTCGGCGCGGGATTCGCAGCGTCGCTGATAATACTATGGCTTATAAACATGGCGCTTGCCATATGCGCCACGGTGCCGCTTGCGCTCACTTACCCCGTTGCGGTGAACGAAGATAAAAAGAACTTCTCCGCGCTCGGCCGCGGGCTGAACCTTGCGTTCAAGCGTTACGGCAGGATGCTCGGCGCGTCGCTCATAGTGATGCTCGCGTTTGTTGTGATAGCGCTTATACTTGCGGCAATATTCGGTGTTGCGCTGGGCATAAGCCTTGCCGCGGGCAGCACGGCGGCAATAATAGTATGCGCCGTTGTTATGGCGGTCGTTATGCTGTTCCTTGCGGCAATAGAGGCCAACTATTCCGCCGCGCTTTACACCGTGCTTTACTACGACGCCTATACCCGCGACAGCGTAAATGACCCCACGCCCAATGCCCCCGTGTTCAATGCTGCTCCTGTGGAGGTTCCGTACGATGCGCCTGTGCAGTATGAACCACCTATACAGCACGTTTCTTGCGATGCGCCCGTGAACGAACCCGCACCCGAAGCGCAGAGCAAACCCGAGGCTTCTGCTGCGGAAGAGCCGGAGTTCGTTGAAAAGAACGACTGCAACGACACGAATAATACACAGGAATAAACAAAAAGGAGAAATAAAAATGTACATCGATATAGACATAGACGCCATGAAGGCATATATACTCAATAAGTTCACCGTGGAGGGCGACTTTGACTTCCTTGAGGAAGGCGAGCTTTCCAAGATGGTTGACGATTTGATGGACCTGGACAACGAATACATGGCCAAGAGCGGCGCGGACGAGGGCGAGGATTATGACGACGACGATGCATACGACCTGATATTCGCCGGAATGCAGAAGCGCTGGCCCAAATATAAGGAATTTGCAATGCGCCTGAGCGAGGATTATCTTGACTTTGCTGAGGAATACCTTGAATCCGTGGGCGCGATAGAATGGGAGTAAGCGAATGAAGATAGTAAACATAACCGAACCAAACAAGTTCTTCAGCGCCGTGGCCGAGTGCCGCGGGCGCGTGGAGCTTGTTACGGGCGAAGGGGACAGACTGAACCTGAAATCCACGCTGTGCCAATACATTGCGCTGACGCAGATGTTTCAGGACGGGCAGATAGAAGGCGTTGAACTTTGCCTGTCCGATCCTGCGGATTTCAGCAGACTGGATCCGTATATAGTGAAGGAATAAGGTAATATGAGAAGCCCCTGCGGCAATAACCGCGGAGGCTTCTTTCACCACCGGACTGAGTATTCCGTAACGTCCTTTATGGTTTCGCCGTCTATTTGCAGCGGGGTGGGGCGATCAAACCGCACGCAAATATCGTGCCCTGTGATAACCTGCACCATGTCGGTATGTTTAACGTGCTGCCCGCTGAATATGTTCGGGAACACCACAAGCGTTTTCAGCTTGCTTTTGCAGTGCAGCACAACTACGCTGACCGTGTGCGCGCCGTTAAGCCGGTCCTGCGCTGGCGCGACCATCATGCCCCCGCCGTAGTACCGCCCAACCATTGTGGGTGCAAGCCAAACATGCCTGAATTTATACTCGCGCCCGTCAACCGTGACCGTTGCGCTTGTGGGCTTGTATTCCTTCAGCAGGCCTTTTATGGCTATGCCGGTATAGTTTATGTCCTTTTCGCCGCGTGCGCGCAGCTCATCGCCCGTTTGGCAGCAGTAGCCGTCTATTCCGTATCCCACTCCGTTTATAAAATAATGCTTCTGCCCGTTTACCTCGGCCACGGGGAGGGAACGCATATAGCCGTTCAGCTCAACCATGCCGTCCTTTGCGGCGGCGGAAACGTCGTTCATAAAATCGTTACCGGAGCCTGCGGCGTAATAATAAAGCTTCTGCTTTGGCATTTGCCCGCCAAGCGCATTCATAAGGCGGTTCAGCGTGCCGTCGCCGCCGGCAATTATTATTTTTTCCTCTGCATCAAGGCCGCTTAAAAAGCGCGCCGCATCCAGCGCCGTTATGTCCAAGCACTCCGCGTTTTCCGCACCAAGCCTTTGCCTTACGGCTTCCGCCTTTTCCTTTCCGCTTCCGTTGCCCGCTATGGGGTTATACAGTATATATGTCATGCCTGTGCTGTCCTTTCGGTTTTGTATGTGTCAAGATGGGTCTGCATAATATGCCGTATCTCCTCGCTCAGCTCTGCCGAACGCCTGCCCTGAGTTTCTATCACGGCTATAACGTCAAAATGCACATCCGTATGCCTGAACGGAAAGTTTTTGTGTATGTTCTCCGTGCCCGTTATGGTGGCCACTACAACGGGCGCTTTGGCCCATATGGCCGCGTCAAGGCAGCCCGGGTGAAACGGCTGAAGGTCGTAACTTTTGCCGCGGCGGCCTTCCGGATACACGCCAACGTTTACTATATCGTCCCGCATAAGCGCCGCCGCGTGCTTTATGGTAACGAGCGAGGAACGAAGATTGCCGCGCTCTATGGCCATGTAGCAGCTGCGCTTTATAAAACGGCCGCCTATGGGTATGCGGAAATTTTCGGGCTTTGATATATACGCCACCTCAACGCCTTTCATAAGCGGGCTTTGTATCATGTTATCAAAGTTTGAAAGGTGGTTGGAAACTATCAAAAAGCGCCTGTCGGTCGGGATTTTATCAAGCCCGCTCGTATGAACGCGGGCACGCGCCGCCTTATACAGAAACGTATAGCCGGAATTGAGCAGCGCATAGTAGAATTTGGACGGCCGCTCATATTCCCTGCTTTTGTCTATAAACAGGCAGCTCAGCGCAAGGAACAGCCAATATGCCGCCGCCGTTGCAGCGGCTGCCGCCAAAAGCACGCCCAATATACGCAGTATCTGCATACGCTTCACCTTTCCGCGCAGTATGCGCATTTGTCGATAATTAGTGATTATATGTTATTTCTATGCGCTTTGGTATGGGCAGAATGATTGGATTGTACTATTTGAAGAAGCAAAAAGGGACGCATCGCGTCCCCATAGCTTTATAATCTCTTATGCTCACCCGCCGTCAGGCTGATTTCAGCAGACTGGATCCGTATATAGTGAAGGAATAAGCACACAAAGCAAGCCCTCCTCATGTTTTATTCATTCGGAGGGCTTTTACTAAACTTGTAAGCAAAGAGAAAAATCCCAGTTAAAACTTAAATACCAATTCTATCCATAGCAAGGCACTTAAAAAGCTCTCCCGTCGCAAGAGCGTCCGACAGCGCTCTGTGTGCAAACAAGTTATCGCGAATTTTGTAGTAATCGCAAAGTGTCGTCAGCTTATAGTCTTCAACATCGTAATCACAATCGTAATTAATGACGTATTCATCATACTCTTTATCCCATTTCCGTTTAGGCTTTCTCAGCGTTTTCCTGGCAATGTCGCATGTATCATAATAATGCCTCTTGTTAGCCGTAAAGTCGTATCCGTGCCGGTATAAAAACTTCAGATCAAATTGAAGATTATGGCCAACGATATTGGCCTTGCC
>CAVDFM010000095.1:0-5534 GCA_963608365.1 bacterium
CTTCTTAGTGGGGATGGTGGTGTTGCGGTCTATCAGGCGGGTGAATACGCCGCCGACGGTCTCGATACCAAGGGACAGCGGAGTTACATCAAGCAGCAGGATGTCCTTCACTTCGCCGCCAAGCACGCCGCCCTGTATGGCCGCGCCGATAGCAACGCACTCATCGGGGTTGATGCCCTTGAAGGGTTCTTTGCCGGTAACGTTCTTAACAAGCTCCTGCACACAGGGAACGCGGCTGGAACCGCCAACCAGTATAACCTTATCGATGTTTGCATTGGTAAGGCCGGCGTCCTTCATGGCAATGTTCATGCACTCGCGGGTCTTTTCGACCAGGTCATGGATAAGCTCTTCAAACTTGGCGCGGGTGATAGTCATGTCAAGGTGCTTAGGACCGGTGCTGTCCGCCGTGATGAAGGGCAGGTTAACATTGGTCTGCACCATGCTGGAAAGCTCTATCTTAGCCTTTTCGGCAGCTTCCTTCAACCTCTGCATAGCCATACGGTCGGTGCTGAGATCTATGCCGGTCTCGCTCTTGAACTGACGCACGATATAGTCCATCAGCCTCTGGTCGAAGTCGTCGCCGCCAAGGCGGTTGTTACCGTGGGTAGCCAGAACTTCGAACACGCCGTCGCCGATTTCAAGTATGGATACATCGAACGTGCCGCCGCCAAGGTCGTAGACCAGAATCTTCTGGTTGGTTTCCTTATCCATGCCGTAAGCAAGCGCGGCAGCGGTAGGCTCGTTGATTATACGCAGCACGTCAAGACCCGCAATGCGGCCGGCGTCCTTAGTGGCCTGGCGCTGAGAATCGCTGAAATACGCAGGAACGGTTATAACGGCCTGGGTTACCTTTTCGCCAAGGTAAGCTTCAGCATCCTGCTTCAGCTTCTGAAGGATCATTGCGCTTATCTCCTGCGGAGTATAATCCTTACCGTCGATGTTCTTCTTATAAGCAGTACCCATCTCCCTCTTTATGGAGCTGATGGTCTTATCGGGGTTGGTGATAGCCTGGCGCTTTGCCGCGCTGCCGACTATCCTTTCGTTGCCCTTAAACGCAACCACGGACGGAGTTGTGCGCGCACCCTCAGCATTGGGGATAACAACAGGCTCGCCGCCTTCCAGAACCGCCACGCAAGAATTTGTAGTACCAAGGTCAATACCGATGATCTTTGCCATAATCTATTTCCTCCTGAAAAAATCTCAATTATTATTTATTTCGCAACCTTCACCATACTGTGGCGAATTATGCGATTTTTAACTTTGTAACCTTTTTGGAAAACGTCTATAATCTCGCCGCTTTCCTTATCTTCGTTCTCCTCCTGCATCACGGCGTCGTGAAGTTCGGGATCGAACTGGCCTTCCGCCTGAATTTCTTCAAGCCCGGCCTTGTAGAGCGTTTCATAAAGCTGCTTGGAAACAAGCTTCATTCCGTCCACCCATGCCGTTTTTTCATCCTCCGGCACAGCGGCAAGCGCCCTGTCAAAATTATCCAGTACCGGCAGCAGAGCTTTTATCAAATTGCGCTCGCCTTCATCCAAGCTGTCCGCCGCTATGGAAGCATTCCTGCGGCGATAGTTATCGAAGTCCGCCTGCAACCGCTGCAGCAGCGCAACGTCGCTCTCCTTTTCCTTCTCAAGCTGGTCTATGCGCTCCTTTACCTGCTTAAACTCGTCCCTCGTAAGCGTTACGCTTTCGGGAATTTCGTTTTCGGCGGCGGTATTGGCTGCCTTTTCAGCTTCGCCGGTCTTTTTCTCCTCTACGGGAGGATTCTGTTTCTTCTTAGCCAATTTCTATTTACGCTCCTCATCAAGCATATTTGTAAGCGTTTCGCTCAATGTTCTTCCAATGTGGCCCATAACGGCCAGCACCTTTGGATAGTTCATTCTCGTCGGCCCTATCACGCCGAACGTGCCTATCGGCTCCGAACCTATTTTATACGTTGCGGTAACAACGCTGCAGTCCTTCATGCTGCTAAGTTCGTTTTCGTGCCCTATCTTAATGGTGAATTCAACATCCTCGCGCCCTTTGAGCATTTCGTAAAGCGCATCGCCCTTTTCCATAACGCTCAGTATGTCCCTTGCGCGGTCCACGTCGCTGTATTCCGGCAAACTGAGCAGATTCATCGCCCCGCTCAATTCGACCCGCTTTGCTTTCTGCTCAAGGCTTTCGCCAAGCGAAGTTATTATTGAGTTGAGGAACTGAGCATGCTCGCCCAACTCCCCGGCAATATCGTCCATGCGGCTTGCCATTATATCATCCAGCCGGCAATCGGAAAGCTTTGCATTGAGCATAAGCGATATCCGCTCAAGCTCGCTCTGCTCCATTCCGTAAGGAACCCGTATCAGCGAATCCCGCGTAAGGCCCGAATCGGTAACAATAAGCAGCAGCGCCTTCCCTTCGCCAAGGCCAACCAAGTGTATGTACCTCAGCTTTGCCGTATGCAGCCGCGGTGAAAGTACCATGGATGCATAGCGCGTTACGCTGGAAAGCACGAATGCCGTTTGCTTCACAATGTCGTCCACTTCGCCAAGCTTTTTTGAATAGTGTTCGCTGATAAAGCTCAATTCATCCCGGCTCAGCTGGGAGCGGCGCATTATGCTGTCCACATACAGTCTGTACGCCTTGTCGGAAGGTATTCTCCCGGCGGAGGTATGCGGCTGCTCAAGGAAGCCCATCTCCTCCAAATCGCTCATTTCATTGCGTATTGTTGCGCTTGAAAGGCCGATGTCCGTGCTTTTTGCAATGGTACGAGAGCCTACGGGCGACGCGGTGAGGATATAGTCATCTATTATCGCCTGAAGAATGCGCATCTTTCTTGCGTCAAGCTCCATTTGTTCACCGCCTCCTTTCGCCACGGTCCGCTCCGTTTTGCTCTTGTTAGCACTCATCTTCATTGAGTGCTAACTTATGGTTAAAGTATAGTACCACCTTGCGTTATAGTCAAGGCACAAGGGCGTATCCTTTGTGACAAAACGGAAACATTAGCTTGATGGAATTATTATAAAAAGAGCGATGCTCAATGCACCGCCCTTACAGCTGTATTTAATTCTCCATAAACGGCATAAGCGCAAGGTTTTCTATGTCCAGTCCCCTGTCGTTCAGCCGTATGCCATCCGCCGTTTTTATGAGCAGTCCGTTTTCGTCAAGCTGCGCTATGGCCTTTGAAAACGTTGTGAACAGGCTTTCGCCGAAGCGCGCTTCAAATTCGCCGTTGGTTATGCCCGCCGTTTTCCTAAGCCCCAGCATAACGCATTCAAACATTTCCTCCGCACGTTCTATCGTTTGCGGTTCGTCCGCAAGCGGGCGCTTGTCTTCATCTATGTCCGCAAGGTATGCTTCAAACTCGCTTTTGTTCGCCCAGCGCAGCCATTTGCCGTCAATATGCATTGCCGAATGCGAATTAAGCCCAAGGCCTACGTATTCGCCGTTGTTCCAGTAGTTCAGATTATGGCGCGACTGATAGCCTTCCTTGGCGTAATTTGATATTTCGTAGCGATGGAAACCAAGGCTTTCAAGCATCTCCTTGCCTTTTTCATACATTTCAAAAGCCTCATCCTCGCCCGGAAGCAGCACGCTGCCGCCGTTTATGTCAAAATACAGTGGTGTGTTTTCTTCAACTATCAGCGAATATGCCGAAATATGCATAACTCCCGCGTTCGCCGCAACCGCTATCGCCGCAAGCAGGTCCTCTGTGCTTTGCTCCGGCAGGCCATACATAAGATCGGCATTTATATTGGTAAATCCGGCAGCTTTGGCCATATCCATGCTGTTGAGAAAATCATCCGCCGTGTGTATTCGGCCAAGCGCCTTCAATATATGCGGATTCACGCTTTGCAGCCCCATAGACAGCCTATTTATGCCGCAGTCGCGGTATTCAGCCAGCTTTCGCGCGTCAAGCGTGCCCGGATTGGCTTCAATGGTTATCTCGGCATCGTCCGCAATGCTAAAATTAGCATGCAGCGCGGCCATTATGCGCATTATCTCGCCCGGTTCAAGCGTACTGGGCGTGCCGCCGCCAATGAACACTGTGTCGTACTGTTTTTCGGGCAATTCCCTTGCCGCGATAGCCATTTCGCGTATCAGCGCATCAACATACTGCTTTTTAGCACCCGCTTCGCAGGGAAACGACACAAAATCGCAATAGCGGCATTTGGATACGCAAAACGGTATATGTATATAAATTCCTGCCATATCAGTTTATCTTCAGCACGCTCATAAAAGCTTCGCTCGGCAAGGATACCGTGCCTATCTGGCGCATGCGCTTCTTGCCTTCCTTCTGCTTTTCAAGCAGCTTCTTCTTTCTTGTAATATCGCCGCCGTAGCACTTTGCCAATACGTCCTTCCTTACGGCGCGCACGGTTTCGCGGGCGATTATTTTTCCGCCTATCGCGGCCTGAATGGGTATTTCAAACTGCTGCCTCGGTATAACTTCCTGAAGCTTCTCCGCAACGGCGCGGCCTTTGGCATACGCTTTGTCCTTATGCACTATTGTGGAAAGCGCGTCGCACATATCCCCGTTCAGCAGGAAATCCAGCTTAACAAGGTCGCTCTTGGCATATTCCTTCAGTTCATAATCAAACGAAGCGTAGCCGCGGCTGCGGGACTTGAGCTGATCGAAGAAATCATATATTATCTCATTCAGCGGAAGTTCATAGAATATGTTCACGCGGCCTTCTTCAATATATTTCATGTCCTCGAACACGCCGCGCTTATCCTGGCAAAGTTCCATTATAGTGCCGACGTATTCGGAAGGTGACATTATTGTGGCCCGCACCATTGGTTCTTCCATGTATGCTATTTCCGTTACCGGCGGCAGATTGGTGGGGTTGTCTATCATCACCTCGTCACCGTTCGTTTTGACCACCTTATATATGACAGAGGGCGCGGTAGTGACCAAATCAAGGTCAAACTCGCGTTCCAGCCTTTCCTGAATTATCTCCATGTGCAGAAGCCCCAGGAAACCGCAGCGGAAGCCGAAGCCAAGCGCCATTGACGTTTCAGGTTCATATGAAAGCGAGGCGTCGTTGAGCACAAGCTTATCCAGCGCATCCCTAAGATTTTCGTAATCGGCGCCATCGGCAGGATATATACCGCAGAACACCATCGGATTCGCCTGCTTGTAACCCGGCAGCGGTTCATCTGCAGGATTGTCCGCATCGGTTATAGTATCGCCAACCTTTGTTTCGCGCACGTTTTTGATAGATGCGGAAATATAGCCAACCTCTCCCGCTTCAAGAACATCTATGGGCATGAGCGTGGGCGAGAATATGCCAACCTCGGTCACTTCAAATTCGTTGCCGGTAGCCATATAGCGTATCTTCATGCCGGGTTTCACAACGCCGTCCACCACGCGCACATAGCTCAGCGCGCCTTTATAGTTATCATACACGCTGTCGAATATGAGCGCCTTGAGCGGCTTATTTATATCGCCGTTCGGTGGCGGGACGGTGTCCACTACCGCTGCAAGCACCTGTTCCACGTTCAGGCCGGTTTTTGCCGAAATGCAAGGTGCATTTTCAGCCGGAAGGCCGATA
>CAVDFM010000095.1:5544-8419 GCA_963608365.1 bacterium
TCAACGTCTGCGCTGGGCAAATCTATTTTGTTTATCACAGGCACTATTTCAAGCGAATTATCAAGCGCCAGGTAAACGTTCGCAAGCGTCTGCGCCTCTATGCCCTGCGTTGCATCAACGACGAGTACCGCGCCTTCGCACGCGGCAAGGCTGCGGGATACTTCATAGTTAAAGTCAACGTGGCCCGGCGTATCTATCAGGTTGAACATATAGCGTTTGCCGTCCGTATGCGTATAAAACATCCTTACAGCGGACGACTTTATGGTTATGCCGCGTTCGCGCTCTATGTCCATATTGTCAAGCAGCTGCGCTTCCATGTCGCGCAGCGCCACGGTATCGGTCATTTCAATCATCCTGTCAGCCAGGGTAGATTTGCCGTGGTCAATGTGCGCAATTATGCAAAAGTTTCTTATCAGTTCACGGTCGTATGCCATGCATATCCCTCCAAGCATTATCTTGTAAAATAATACTTGATAAACAATTAAATTGCAAGTGTGCCGTTAATGTGATACCATTACAATAATTAAGTCATTCAGGAGGTCAAATCATGTTTTGCAGCAATTATGAAGCGCTTGAGAACACGCTAACCCGCCGTGGATTCATAGTCCACACCGCCAAGGATGCGGAAGAAGCAAAGAATTTAGCCCTTTCCCTTATAAAAGAAGATGAATCTGTCGGTTTCGGCGGCTCTATCACGGTTCAAAAGGATCTTGATCTTTATAATCTGCTTGAGCAGCGCGGTAATACCGTATATTCGCATTGGTATGCTTCAGATCGCAGCCGCACTCAGGAAGAAGCGGGCAAGGCAGACTGGTATTTGGCGTCCACAAATGCGCTGCTCAGCGACGGCAGGCTCGTTAATATAGACGGCACCGGCAACCGCGTTGCATCCATGCTGATAGGGCCTAGGAACGTGATGCTTTTCATAGGCAAAAACAAATATGTTGACGGAAGCCTTGACGACGGTATAGAGCGCATAAAGCGCGAAGCTTGCCCCCCAAATGCGCGTAGGCAGCACCTTGATAAGCTTCCCTGCGGCATAACCGGGCACTGTGCGGACTGCAATTCGGATCAGCGCATGTGCCGCGTAACCACTATAATGGAGTATCCTACCCGCCCTATAAAGGAATTCCATTTGGTGCTTATAGACGAGAATCTTGGCCGGTGAGCCATTTTGCATACATGGTGCGCTGCGCGGACGGTTCGCTTTACTGCGGCTATTCCACCGATCCCATTGCGCGGGAAAAAGCGCATAATTCGGCAAAAGGCGCAAAATACACGCGCAGCCGTCTGCCAGTAAAATTAGTATACACCGAAGAATACAACGACAAAAGCAGCGCATTGAAGCGGAGTACCGCAGCCCTTTTGCTTATTCATTCCATGTTTTCATTCAGCTTGACCATGTGTATATGGTCTTCCCAAACGCCGTTTATGCAAAGGTATTTCTTTGATATGCCCTCCCGCACAAAGCCGCATTTTTCAGCCACTCTCAGCGACCTTGCATTCTTCGGCATAATGTTCGCCTCTATCCTGTGCAGCCCTATTTCGTTGAATGCCGTGTTCACCACAGCGTTCACGGCCTGCGTCATATAGCCGCGGTTTATATATGCTTCATCCAGCATATAACCCATAAAGCAGGATAGAAAGCTGCCCCACACCACGTTATTAAGCCCTATCGTGCCAATTATTTTGCCAATCTCGCCCTTAGGCATTATGTAATACCTGTATCCTGTGCGGTTCTTGGCGTTTTCCATATGGCCGCGTATGGATTCAAGCTGTGCCTGTTCGGTAAAAAAGCTTTCCGTCCATGCTGGCATATAATCCGTCAGGAACTCGCGGTTCCGCCTAAAATAATCGCACAATGCGCCTGCAAGCGATTCTTCCGCCGGCATCAGCACAAGGTCCGCGGTGCAGATCGGGCGCATATCAGTCCCTCTTTACGGCGTAAGTGTTGGCATCCTTGAGCATAACGTCATGCGCGCCGCCTTCGGTTATGCTGGCCGCCGAAACGAGCGTGAGCCGCGCCTTTTCGCGAAGTTCGGGTATGGTCAGCGCGCCGCAGTTGCACATTGTTGAACGCACCTTGCTGAGCGTTACGGTAACGTTGTTATGCAGACTGCCCGCATAGGGAACATATGAATCCACGCCTTCTTCAAAGGAGAGCTTATTGTCCCCGCCGCTGTAATACCGCTGCCAGTTGCGCGCGCGGGCGGAACCTTCGCCCCAGTATTCCTTCATATAGTTGCCATTTATCATAACCTTGGCGGAGGGGCTTTCGTCGCAGCGGGCGAAATAGCGGCCCAGCATGCAGAAATCCGCACCCATGGCCAGCGCAAGCGTGATATGATAATCATGCACAATGCCGCCGTCTGCGCATATCGGCACATATATGCCTTTTTCAAGGAAGTATTCGTCACGCGCACGAGCAACCTCCTGCACGGCGGTAGCCTGGCCTCGGCCAATGCCCTTGGTTTCCCTTGTTATGCATATCGATCCGCCGCCTATGCCGACCTTTACAAAGTCCGCGCCCGCATCGGCCAGGAAACGGAAACCTTCGCGGTCAACCACGTTGCCTGCGCCAACCTTTACGCTGTCGCCATACTTAGCCCGTATGAAGTCCAGCGTTCTCGTCTGCCATTCGCTGAAGCCTTCGGAAGAATCTATGCAGAGTATATCCGCGCCCGCTTCAACCAGCGCGGGTACGCGTTCCTCATAATCGCGCGTGTTTATGCCGGCGCCCACAACATAACGCTTTTGCTTATCAAGAAGCTCTGTCGGGTTTTCCTTATGCGCATCGTAGTCCTTCCTGAACACGAATGCGACCATGTTGCCTTCCTTGGTTATAACGGGCAGGGAATTGAGTTTATGCTCCCAA
>CAVDFM010000096.1:0-5476 GCA_963608365.1 bacterium
CAAATGCCCCGCTCACCCTTTTTGCGGGCAGGCGGGGCGTTTTGCGCGTTATCAGAATATTCTGTATGCGCAGTAGAAATACTTGCGCCAGTAATCTGTCTTGTAGGAGCGGCGCACCACGCAGCCCTCGCCGCTGGACGCATCCACCATTTCGGAGCCGTTTATCGCTATGCCCACATGGCCCTTGCTGGAGGACATGCGGAAAACGATTACGTCGCCCTTCTGAATGTTATCGATGGAGCTTATCTTCTGATATTTGCTCACCGAACGCCAGCTCTTGCTGGTCATGTAGCCCTGCCTTACGCCGGCCTGGTTAAGGCACCAGTATACGAAGCCGGAGCAGTCGAAAGAGCTTGAGCCCTTCGCGCCGGTCCTGTAACGGCAGCCAAGCTTGGAAAGGGCTATCTCTATCAGCCTGTCCGCACTCGCGCCGGAGGAGTAGCTGCCTCCGCTCGATCCGCCGCTTGACCCGCTGCCCGAACCGCTGCTTCCGCCGGGCGTTGCGGCGGGCTTATCGCTGGGCGCGGCCTTTGCCTTGCCGGAAACAAGCTTAGTCATCGTGGCGCGGCCAACCTTGCCGTCCGCGCTCAGGCCGTTCTGCTTCTGAAAGGAGCGCACCGCCGCTTCCGTGCCGGAGCCGAAGTAGCCGTCCGCGCTTGAAAGATAGCCAAGCTTTTTGAGCATCTTCTGCACGTTTTTAACCGTGTCCCCATTCATGCCTATCGTAAGTGCGTTCGCCTGCGCATCAGAGGACATAAGGAGCTTCCTCGTCTGCGGGCCTATATGTCCGTCCGCAATAAGGCCGTTTAACTGCTGGAAAAGCTTTACCGCGCTTGCCGTATCCCTGCCGAACGTGCCGTCAGGCTCCGTGGTAAGGTAGCCCAGCTTGAACAGCCGTTTTTGATATTTCAGCACATCGTCGCTCTTTTCGCCGTATGAAAGCGAGTGAGGGATGGCGTCCTCGCTGTAAAGCGCTTCCTTTGTGTTCACGCCTATCATGCCGTCCACGTCTAGGTGGTTCCTCTCCTGGAAGTCCTTCACCGCCGCGGCAGTCTCGTCGCCGAAGTAGCCCGTGGCCTTCTTCATGTAATCCAGTTCAACAAGGCGCTTCTGCAATTCCTCTATGTCCGTGCCCTCGTCGCCCACCGTTGCCATGTACGGCAGCGCGTCTGCGCGCATCAATCGGTCGTATGTTTCTTCGCCTATGTAGCCGTCCACCGTAAGCCCGTGCCTGCGCTGAAACACTTCAACGGCTTCCTTTGTAACGCTGCCGTATTTTTCCGTGGGTTCATCGTAGTCCATGTAACCCAGTTCCATCAGCCTTTCCTGCACGGCCTTCACCTGCGCGCCGGTGGTTCCCTTGCCCATTGATACGGGCGTGGGCGTAGGTTCGGGCGTGGGGGCGGCGTATGTCGCAACGGGCGTTGGCGTCATTGCGGCGGCTATGTTCACCGCGTCCTCCGGCAGCAGGAAACTGGTAATTTCGCCCTGCGCCGCAGCCTTTCCTCCGCCGCTTATTATTATCACCGCCGCGGCTATCACCACAGCCGCCGCGGAACCGAGCGTTATCAGCGCGCGCGGCTGCTTATTGCGCACGCCGTCAACAAGGTTGTCCATAACCCTGCGCATACCGCCCGCGCGGCGGAAAGCGGCGCTTCTCCTTCGCGTTCGTATTACCGCGCGCTTAAGCGCGTCACGCGCCTTATTCGGCGCATCCTTCAGCTTTTGTTTAATCTTATCGAGCATGTTTCGGCTCCAATCCTTAGTTATACTGCGTTTATTATAGCATATATGCGGCGCAAAATCTTTTGAATATTCCGTAAATACATATATTAGCGCGTTTTCCTGTTTTTTCACACTTATTTTTGCGTCCGTTCCCCATTATACAGTTCATATATGTTATAATCATGACAATAAGATTAAATTCGGAGGAGAAAACATGTTCAAAGGTAAAAACGGTCAACCCAGCATTGGCAAGCTGATCGCCTTCATTGCGGCGATAGTCGCCGTAATAATCGTCGCCGTAAGCTGCTTCACCGTTGTCCCCGCGGGCCATACGGGCGTTGTTGTAAACATGGGCCGCGTGAGCGAAACGGTTTTGCAGGAGGGTTTCCATTTTAAGACGCCCTTCGTGCAGGAAATAGTTCAGATAGACAACCGCATCGTTAAGCTTGAGGTTGCGACGGACGCTTTCAGCAAAGACCTTCAGACTGTTTCCACCGTGCTTGCCGTAAACTACCGCATAGCGAAGGATATGTCCTATTCAATATATAAGGAAGTAGGCTCCAACTTTGAATCCGTTCTCGTTATGCCCGCCGTGAACGAGGTGCTCAAGGCCGTGGTTGCCAAATATACAGCGAGCGACCTTGTTGCAAGCCGCAGCGAGGTGAGCGTTATGCTGGACGAGGAATTGAACGGCAAGCTTAATTCCCGCGGCATATTCATAGAGGATCTTAACATAATAGACTGGGACTTCTCCGCCGAATACATTGCCGCCGTTGAAGCCAAGCAGGTGGCGGAGCAGAACCTGATAAAGACCAAGACGGAGCAGGAGGAGCAGATAGTTATAGCCGAAGCGGAAGCGAAGAAGAAGCGCATAGCCGCCGAGGCCGATTCCGATACCGCCATAATAGCCGCCAAGGCTGAAGCCGAGCGCATACGCATAGAGGCCGAAGCCACGGCAGAGGCCAACCGCACGATAGCGGAATCCTTAAACGACGCCATACTGCGCAACAAAACAATAGAAAAATGGGACGGTCAGCTTCCCCGCGTTACCGCCGGCGAAGGCTCCACGCCAATGATATCCGTTCCCATGGAATAAGCATATAAAAAAGAGGTGTTCATATATGGGCAAATACTCTGTCGATCTTAATTCCGACCTTGGCGAAAGCTTCGGCGCGTACACGATAGGCATGGACGCGGACGTGCTGAACTTCGTTTCCAGCGCGAACATAGCCTGCGGCTTCCACGCGGGCGACCCCGCCGTTATGCGCAAAACCGTGGCCTTAGCCAAGGAGCGCGGCGTAAGCATGGGCGCGCACCCGGGCTATCCGGATTTAGTCGGCTTCGGGCGCAGGAACATGAACGTGAGCGCAAGCGATATGCATGATTATGTGCTGTATCAGCTGGGCGCGCTTGCCGCGTTCGCACGGGCGGCGGGAACGAAACTCGTTCACGTTAAGCCGCACGGCGCAATGTATAACATGGCGGCGAAGGATGCTTCCCTTGCGGCGGCGGTGTGCCGCGCGGTGAAGGAGTTCGATGCTTCGCTTATACTGCTCGGCCTTGCAAACAGCCGCTTTGAATCCGCCGCGGCGGATGCGGGCATACGCTTCGCAAGCGAGGTTTTTGCGGACAGGGGATACATGGACGATGGTTCGCTCGTTCCCCGCACGCAGCCCGGCGCAATGATAACCGATGAGGACGAGGCCGTGAGCCGCGTTATAAAAATGATAAAAACCGGCTTTGTAACGGGCGTATCCGGCAAGGAGATACCCGTGCGCGCGGATTCCGTATGCGTACACGGGGACGGGGCGAAGGCATTGAGCTTCACGCGGAAAATACGCGCCGCGCTTGAAGCGGAGGGCATAGAGATACGCCCGCTGGGGGAGATAATAAGCTGAAATGGAACATAACGGCGTAAGGATACTGTCATTATCGGACAGCGCATTATGCATTGAGCTTGGGCAGGGGATAGACCGCGAAACAAACGCCAGGGTACACGCCCTGTGCCGCGCGATAAACGCCGCGGCGATTGCGGGCGTTGCCGAAACCGTGCCCACATATCGCTCCCTTGCCGTGCATTACGATATGCTGAAAACCGGTCAGGACGAGCTTATAAGCGCGCTGCTGCCCATAATAGACGGCGTGGGCAGCGGGGAGCAGGCGGAAGGCGAGCTTATCCGCATACCCGTGCTTTACGGCGGGGAATGGGGCGCGGATATAGAAACCGTGGCAAAGCTTAATTCGCTGAGCGTTGATGAAGTAATCGCCATACATACGGCGCCGGAATACCCGGTGTATATGCTGGGCTTTCTGCCCGGGTTCTGCTACCTTGGCGGGATGGATGCGCGCATTGCCGCGCCGCGGCTCAAGACCCCGCGCGTAAGGATAGAGCCGGGCAGTGTGGGCATAGCGGGGGAGCAGACGGGCATTTACCCCATAGCTTCGCCTGGCGGATGGCAGCTTATAGGCCGCACGCCGCTTTCGCTTTATTCGCCCGCGCGGGAAAAGCCCATTTTGCTTGAAGCGGGCATGCGGATAAAGTTTTATTCCATAGACCGCGCGGAATACGAGCGCATACGCGCCGAGGAGGAAGCGGAATGAGCAAAATAAGATTCATTCAGGCCGGCCTTTTTACAACCGTTCAGGATGGCGGCAGGCGCGGCTATCAGTCGCTCGGCATGCCCACCGCGGGCGCGATGGACGCATATGCATTCAGCCTTGCAAACGCATTGGTGGGCAACAGCCTTGACCAAAGCGCGATAGAAGCAACGCTTTTAGGTCCCACTATCGAGATAGATACGGACTGCGTGTTCGCCGTTACCGGCGCTGACATGGGGGCGGCACTCAATGGGCAAAGCATAGAACTGAACCGCGCATACGCCGCAAAGGCGGGCAGCGTGATAGCCCTCGGCCCGGCAAAATGGGGCAGCAGGGGATATATTGCCTTCGCCGGCGGCGTAGGCGGCAGCATGGTAATGGGCAGCCGCGCAACATATACCAAGGCCGCAATAGGCGGCATAGACGGCCGCAGGGCCAAAAACGGGGACGTAGTGGAATTGCTCTGCCCCAAGGCGGAGCTTAGGAACATGGCTCTTCGCCGCGCGCCTAATAGCCTTATTCCGCCGTATTCCGCCGCGCCCACGCTGAGGGTTACGCCCGGGCCGCAGAGCGACTATTTTGACAAGGCGGGTTTTGACGCGCTGTTCGGCGCAGAGTATACCGTTACCGCGGAAACAGACCGCATGGGCTGCCGCCTGAGCGGCGCGAACGTGCCGTTTGCCGAGGGCAAAAACGGCAACATAGTATCGGACGCGGTGGCCTTCGGCTCGGTACAGATACCTTCCGGCCAGCCCATAATAATGATGGCCGATCATCAGACCACCGGCGGCTACGCAAAGCCCTGCTGCGTTATAAGCGCGGATCTTCCCCTTGCCGCGCAGCTGAAGGCTGGGGACAAGGTGCGTTTTGCGCCTATCGAGATAAGCCAAGCGCAGGCCGTATACAGGCGGCACATGGCGGAGCTTGATGAGTTCATACGCATCATGGAGCAAAGCTCCGTTTGCCGCCGCGCGGAATACTGCGTACACGTAAACGGGCGCAGCTTTGCCGTTACTGTGGACGAAAGGCTGCAATAGGTATTATAATACATAATATATTTTCCATGCGAAAAGGAGACATGAATCGATGTTTGATCTGCTGATAAAAAACGCGCGCGTGATAGACGGCAGCGGCAGCCCCTGGTTCAGGGCAG
>CAVDFM010000096.1:5486-8334 GCA_963608365.1 bacterium
ATGTTGGCGTTAAGGACGGCAAGATATGCTTCGTGGGCCTTGCGGGGGACGCGGAAGCGGCCGAGACCGTGGATGCCAAGGATATGTTCCTTGCCCCGGGCTTTATAGACATACATTCCCATACCGACCAGAACATCTTCGGCAACCCGCGCGGGGAAAGCCGCATACTTCAGGGCGTTACTACGGAGCTTGTGGGCAACTGCGGCATAAGCATGGCCCCGGCGAGCGACGAATATTTGGACATGCTCAAGGGCTATACCGACGGCGAAGGGGACTACTCCTGGCGCAGCATGGGGGATTTCCTTACCCAGCTTGAAGCCTTCCCGCACAGCACTAACATAGCCTGCCTTATAGGCCACGGCACGGTGAGGCTGGCGGTAATGGGATACAGCGCGGCAAAGCCCACGGCAAAGCAGCTTGACGCAATGCGCGCCCTTGTTAAAGAAGGCATGCAGGACGGCGCATACGGCATAACCAGCGGCCTTATATACCCGCCGGGAAGCTATGCGGACGCGGACGAGCTGGCGGAGGTCATATCCGCGTGCGCGCCCTACGGCGGCTTCTACGCCACCCATATGCGCGACGAGGATGCGCTTATAGCCGAATCCGTCACCGAATCGATAGAAACAGCCAAGCGCGCGGGCGTGCCGCTTGAAATTTCGCACCATAAAACGTGCTACAAGCCCGATTGGCAGGTCACGCCCAAGATGACCATAGCCATGATAGAGCGCGCACGGCGGCAGGGCATGGACGTTACCTGCGACCAGTACCCCTATTGCGCCACGGCTACGACCCTGAGCGCGAACATACCCGGCTGGGCGTTTGAAGGCGGGTTCGAGGCCGTTAAGCGCCGCCTTGCGGACAAGGATACCCGCGCCCGCATAAGGCAGGAGGTTGACGCGAACATAGGCGACAACTGGGGCGATTACTTCGTATCCAGCCTTGCAAGCGAAAAGAACGCATGGATGATGGGCAAATCCATACCCGAAATTGCCGAAAAGCTTGGCCTGCATCCCACGGAGGCGTTCTTTGAAATCATAGTTGAAGAGGACAACCACGTTAACGAGGTGCATTTTGCCATGTGCGAAGAGGACGTGGAATACATTATGCAGCGGCCCTTCGTAATGATAGGCTCCGACGGATGGTGCCTTGACCTTGACGCGCCGGGCAAGCCGCATCCGCGCAACTACGGCACTTTCCCGCGCGTGCTGGCGCATTACTGCCGCGACAGGCATCTGTTCCCGCTGGAGGAAGCCGTGCGCAAGATGACCGGCGCAAGCGCGAACCGCATAGGCCTGCGCGACCGCGGCTACATACGCGAAGGCATGGCGGCGGACATGGTGCTGTTCGACTTTGCAGCAATAAAGGATGATCCGGACTTCATGAATCCGCAGCGCGCGTGCAGCGGAATAAGCCGCGTTTACGTGAACGGCGTGCTTACCGCAAAGGACGGCGTGCATACGGGCGCAAAGGTCGGCAGCACGCTCAGGAAAAACCGATAACCCCATAAGTACATAAGTATAAGGAGGACGCACATATGGAAACCGCACCCGTGACCGCCGCAGCGCCCCTGCCCAATGACGGCGAGGCGATGGAGCTGCTGAAGAAAATAGCCGCCGCGAGCGAGGCGCAGTCCTCCGCCGCAAAGTGGCGCAAGCTGAGCGCACAGGCGATGTTCATCTGCGCGGCGATAATAGCTTTAGCCGCAATAGTGCTGTGCGCGGTGCTTATACCGCGCGCGGCAAAAACGCTTAGCGGCATAGACGCGGCGACGGAGGAGCTGAACAGCGTTGCCGCAACGCTCAATCAGGTGGACTTCGTCGGCATGAGCGAAAGCATAACCGAACTGACCGAGCAGGGCAAGGACACGCTCAACACCGCCCTTGGCGACGTTGAAACCTCGCTCGACAGCATGCAGACCGCGCTCGACAACATATCAAAGCTTGACGTGGACGGCCTGAACCAAAGCATAGCCGATCTGAGCGCAATAGTAGACCCGATGGCAAGGCTGTTCGGGAAAAAGTAAACAGGGTGAAAGATAAAGGGGAACGCAGGACGTTTCCCTTTTTGGTTGTATTAAGGCTCCTTTCTCCGCCGTTATAGTTTTATGTTATACTCAATTAACACGATAAGGAGGATTCGTAAATGCAGCGGGACGTAATTCGCAGAGCAATTAAAAAGCTGTTTTACGGTTTGGGCATGCTAATACTCATAGGGCTCAGCGCGTTTATACTGATGATATGGGGCATGTTCGTGTGCATGGGCGCGGCAGACTGGCTGGGGCTCAGCGTATTGCTGCTGCCTGCGGCATACCTTATGGTCAAATCCGTAATAAAAGCGCGCGAGAACAAAGAGCGCACGCTTTGGATGATAGGCTGCGCCGCGGCGTTCGCGGCATCATATTTCGTATGGAAAGTGCCGTTTGCTGGCGAATATCTCAGCGATTGGGCTATACCGGCCTTTATGGCCGAAGCGTTCACAGTTTCTGCATTCGGCGCATTTTTTGCAAAGCGCATCGCGGCTATATCGTCCTTCGCCGGTTTCAATATGGGCATGATAGCAGGTATGCTCTGGGGCGTTGATTCGTTCGATCCCGGCGGCGGCAGGACAACCAATGCCTGGTTTGTATTCCTGCTGGTGTTCTTCGGCACAGTTGTTGCCGGAGTATTGGCAGAGATTATAGCGGGCGAAGTGAAGAGGCGGGGAGGGAGTATTTAACTCCCGCAGTCAAACCTTCGGTTTGCCAGCTCCCTCTGTGAGGGAGCCTTTTTGGTGCGCTTTACAAGCTTGCATATTAGCCTCCCTCCTTGAGGGAGGTGGATTTTGCGAAGCAAAAGACGGAAGGAGT